>JAYVRO010000262.1:0-5572 GCA_043776165.1 Rubrivivax sp.
TGATGCACACGAAAGGCACAACATGAAACGTCGCGATTTTTCCGCTCAACTGGTTGGCACCGCTGTGGCCTTGGCCGCCAGTGGCAAGGCCATGGCCCAAGGCGGGTTTACCGAAGGCACGCACTATGTGCGTTTGTCGCAGCCAGCCCCCGTGAGCTTGCCCAGTCCCGAAAAAAAGATCGAGGTCGTGGAGTTCTTTTGGTACGAATGCCCCCACTGCAATGCCTTTGAGCCGACGCTGGAGCCCTGGGTGAAAAAACTGCCGCCCGACATTGCTTTCCGCCAAGTGCCCGTGGGTTTCACGGCCCGGCACCAGGTCGGGCAAAAGCTCTTTTACGCATTGGAAGAGATGGGGCAGTTGGCTGCCATGCACCGGCGCGTCTTTGCTGCCGTCCATGTGCAAAATCGCCACATGAGCACCGATGCGGATCTCATCTCATTCGTAAAAGACCAGGGTTTGGATGTGGCCAAGTTCAGTGATTTACTGAAGTCTTTCCAGGTCAATACCAAGGCGTCCCGCGCGCGCCAATTGGTCGAGGCGTACAAGATCGACGGCGTTCCTGCGATGGGCGTGAACGGGCGCTTTTATACGTCGGGCTCCTTGGCGGGCACCAACGAGCGCGCATTGGCGGTAACGGACTTTTTGATCCAGCGCGCACGTCAAAAGGCCTGAGCCTTGCGCTGACCTTTTTGTCTTTTGCGGTCGTCGGCTGCCGTCCTGTCGGCAGCGCGCCGCTCTGCGGTCACGCGGCGCAGTCGAGGGCGAAAGGGCCTGCCGCTTAGGCCTGCAAGTGCGCCAAATCGCACTGACTTGGCCTCCAAGCGGCGTCATCTGCTGGGCCTGAACAACCCTATCAGCGCAGCGCTGCCTACAATGTTCTGCAAGTTTCGTGCCTCGAGCCTTGCCGCTGCCATTGTTCCTTGGTCCCTCCCCATCGCTGCCCCGTCTCCACCTCGTCTCCGACACCCTCGCGCGCCGCACCATGCCACAACCACTTCGTCAAACTTCCGCTGCGCAATTGCTTCACTCGAAGCTCTTGCGCGCCGCCATGGCGGCAGTGATCAGCTTGGCCGTGACAAGCGCAAGCCAGGCCGAAAAAGCTGATCGCAACAAACCCATGGTGGTGGAAGCCGACAAACCCGGCACGGTGGACTTGCAACGCCAGGTGGTGGTCTTTAATGGCAACGTGACGATCAGTCAGGGCAGCATGCTGATCCGCGCCGAGCGCGTTGAACTGCGCGAAATGCCCGACGGCTTTCGTGCAGCCTCGGCTTTTGGCATGGCGGGCCAGCCAGCCAACTTCAGGCAAAAACGCGACAACGTTGACGAGACCGTTGAAGGCGTGGCCGACAAGATTGAGTTTGATGGCCGCGCGGACATCGTGCGTTTCATCGGCAACGGCAATGTGCGCCGACTGCGTAACAACATCGTGGCCGACGACATCAGCGGCGCGCTCATCACCTGGGACAGCACGGCCGAGCTGTTCAGCGTGACGGGCGGCGCAGCCACAGCGGCCAACCCGGGCGGCCGCGTACGCGCCGTGCTGAGTCCACGCGCCGAGACTGCAAACCCCGCCGCAAGTGGTGCCAGCGGGGTGGGTGCACGCGCCCTCACGCCGAGCGCCGCTCCCAGCACGGCGCTCAAAGCCAGCCGCAACCTGGGGGACAAACGTTGACCATTGACATGACAAGCGTGCAACCCGTGGCCTCAGTGGCGCCCGTGGCGCTCAGTCGTCTGCAAGCGACGCACTTGGCCAAACGCTATGGCGCGCGCCAAGTCGTGAAAAACGTGCACTTGGCTGTCTCGGCCGGTGAAGTCGTGGGCCTCCTGGGCCCCAATGGGGCGGGCAAGACGACGACTTTCTACATGGTGGTGGGCTTGGTACGGGCTGACGCCGGTGAAATCAGTATCGATGGCCAAGCCGTGCACGGTTTGCCGATCCATCAACGCTCGCGGATGGGCTTGTCCTACTTGCCACAAGAGGCTTCGATTTTTCGCAAGCTCACCGTTGAAGAGAACATTCGGGCCGTGCTGGAGCTGCAAATCGGGCCGGATGGCCGCGCTCTCAAGCCAACAACCATCAACCTCAAGCTCGAACAACTGCTGGCCGACCTGGGCATCACCAAACTGCGCGATGTGCCCGCACCTGCGCTATCGGGCGGAGAGCGGCGCCGCGTAGAAATTGCACGCGCCCTGGCCACGCAGCCACGCTTCATCTTGCTCGACGAGCCATTTGCCGGTGTCGACCCCATCGCCGTGATCGAGATCCAACGCATCATCGGTTTTCTGCGCGCGCGGGGCATTGGCGTGCTCATCACCGATCACAACGTGCGAGAAACGCTGGGCATCTGCGACCGCGCTTACATCATCAGCGAAGGCAGCGTGCTGGCTGAGGGCACACCTCAAGAGATTGTTGACAACGCCGAAGTACGCAAGGTGTACCTTGGCGAGCATTTCCGCATGTGATGAAACCGAGCCTGCAAGTCCGGCTGTCGCAGCACCTGGCGCTCACGCCCCAGTTGCAGCAGTCGATCAAACTCTTGCAACTCTCCACGCTGGAGCTGCAACAAGAGGTCGAGCAGATGCTCGACCAGAACCCGTTTCTCGAAACCGACGACGAAGGCGCACCACCGTTCGAGTCGCCGACACAGAACACCGCCAGCGCTGACCGTGTGGCCGAGCGCGACGACACCTACAGCGCCGACGCCGAAGAAGGCCCCACCGAGCTGCGTGCCGAAGAGTTCGGCACAACGGCCAATACCGAATGGGAAAACGGCACCGAAAACGAAGACTTTGACGGCATCCGAGAGACGCCGTCTACCGCAGGCACGGGCAGCGGCAACGGTGCAGAAGACGCCGACAGCGACGGCACCGATCGGGGCGTGGCCAGCGTCTCGTTGCAGGACCACTTGCGCGCGCAACTCACCGGCATGCGCTGGAGCGACGAAGACTTGGCGGCGCTGCACGTGCTCATCGAGTCACTCGACAACGACGGTTATCTGGCCGATACGCTGGAGGACATTGCCGAGCGCTTGACCCAGATGCTGGAAGCGTCCGCCGCTGACACAGCGGAGCTTTTAACAGACGACATGAGTGGCAGTGAAAATCACCTGCTCGACCGGCTCAAGCTGGCCCTCAAATGGCTGCAACAGCTCGAACCCCTGGGCGTCGGCGCGCGCAATTTGCCTGAATGTCTGGTGTTGCAACTGCGGGCCACGCCGCGCTGCCCGGCGCGGCAATTGGCCATCCGCGTCTGCGAACAACACCTGGCGCTGCTGGCGCGGCGAGATGTGCGCCGCATCTGCGCCCTGACCGGTTCCACCGAAGATTTGCTGCGCCAGGCACAAGCACTCATCGTGCGCTGCGAGCCTAAACCGGGCCGCCCCTTCATCAACACCGAATCCAACATCGTCGTGCCCGACATCATCGTCACCAAATCGGGCCGGGGCCTGAAAGTCATGATCAACCCCGAGGTCATGCCCAAGCTGCGGATCAACGACTTTTACGCTGCAGCCTCGCGTGGAAATCGCGGCAACCCGGCCAACCCGGGCATGGCGTCGCGCCTGCAAGAAGCACGCTGGTTCATGAAAAACATCCAGCAGCGGTTTGACACCATCTTGCGCGTCAGCAAAGCCGTTGTCGAGCGCCAGAAGAGTTTTTTCAGCCATGGCGCGATTGCCATGAAGCCCTTGGTATTGCGCGAAATTGCCGATGAGCTGGGCCTGCACGAATCCACCATTTCGCGTGTCACCACGGCCAAATACATGGCCACGCCCTTGGGCACATTTGAGCTCAAGTATTTCTTCGGCTCCTCGCTCAACACCGAGGCCGGGGGGGTTGCGTCCAGCACCGCCGTTCGTGCCTTGATCGGCCAATTTGTTGAGGCCGAAAACACGCAAAAGCCCTTGTCTGACGGCCAACTCGCCGACATGCTGGCCGAACAAGGCATCACCGTGGCACGGCGCACTGTGGCCAAGTACCGCGAGGCCTTGAAGATCGCCCCGACCTCATTGCGCCGCGCGCAGTGAGACCGCCCAGCGCAAGGCGGAGTCCCCCCACCGAGAACACCCATGAGTCTGCTCTTTTTGCCTTGTTCGGGCGGCGCCGAAGATTTGTTGACGCTTGAAGTGACACGCATCACTGGTGCCACGGCCGAGGCCGCGCGCGGCGGCGTGTGGGTGGAGGGCGACGAACGTTTGGCCATGCGTTTGAACCTGGAAAGCCGCTTGGCGCAACGCGTGTTGTGGCCCTTGATCGATGGCCCCTACAACGATGAACACGATCTCTACGCCTTGGCCCGGCTAGTGACCTGGCCCGAATGGATCACCGCGCAGCAGACCTTGCGGGTGGACGTGCACGCCCAGCGCTCGCCGCTGACGAGCCTGAACTTTGCTGCTCTGCGGGTAAAAGACGCTGTGTGCGACGTGATGCGTGAGCACTGCGGTGAGCGCCCCAGCGTGGACACCCGACACCCCGATCTACCACTGGCCCTGTTCCTGGGCCCAGACCACGCCACGCTGTACGCCGACACCTCGGGTGAAGCGCTCTTTAAGCGTGGATGGCGCGACGCCCAGGGCGGACGTCAAGACGTGAAGGGCGAAGCGCCTTTGAAAGAAACTCTCGCTGCGGCGATGCTCGCTGCGGCCGATTGGCAAGGCCGTGCCGAAGACGGACCGCTGTTTGACCCCTGCTGCGGTGCGGGCACCATCGCCATCGAAGCGGCGCAGATGGCGTGCGGCATGGCGCCGGGTTTGCTGCGCCGTTTTGCCTTTGAGCGCATGCTGAGTTTTCGCCCTCACCTCAACGTTTGGCATGAGTTGAAGGCGGCCGCCAAAGCCCGTGTGCACGCGCCCCGTGTGCCGGTCTACGCCGGTGATGTGAGCTTTCGACTCACCGACTTCGCTACCCGCAATGCCGAGCGTGCGGGCGTGGCGCACGCCATCGAGTTCAAAACGGCAGACGCCTTGCAGCGCGCAGCGCCCGCATCAAGAGGCACATTGATGTTGAATCCACCCTACGGAGAACGCATCGCGCCCAAAGGCCGCGCTGCGGGGGGAGAACGCATCGCGCCCAAAGGCACAGGCCAAGCCAGCCGCGAATCTTTTGAAGGGGGAGGCAGCTCGGCCGATTTTTTTGGCGCCCTGGCCACCCAGTGGAAACGCCATTACGCGGGCTGGAGCGCCTGGTGCCTGAGCCCCGACATGAAGCTGCCGAGCCTCATGCGGCTGAAAGAAAGCCGCCGCGTACCGATGTGGAACGGACCAATGGAGTGCCGCTTGTTTCGCTTTGACATGGTCAGTGGCTCTAACAAAGCCGCCGACAAAACGACAGCCAAAACGCAAGACAAAGCGGCTGGCGGAGCCGGTCACTAAATCGCCGCAGGGTCCACGTCGACCGCCCAGCGCTTCAGGCCCTTGTGCGCCGCGCGCAGACCTTGCAGTTGGGGCATCCAGGCGGCTAGAAACCGTTGCAGCGCGGGGCGCGATACCGACTCGACCAACATCTGCACGCGGTCGACATCGGCCACGCGCAATATCGCGTGGGGCACACCCGGGTAGATGGTCACGGCTG
>JAYVRO010000263.1:0-5572 GCA_043776165.1 Rubrivivax sp.
GCAACCTGGCCAACAGGCCAAGGTGGTGATCATTGGCGCCGGTGCCCTGGCTGTCAAAGTGGCAGGTGCTCGCAACCAGAACGCGACAAGATTCCTGGGCTACTTTGATGACCGCTCTGACGACCGCGTGCACCCCGGCGCGCGCAGCCAGCGCCTGGGCAGCCTGCGCCAGGTCGCCGCCTTTGTTCTGGAGCAAGGCGTCGACGAGGTTTACATCACGCTGCCCTTGGGTTCACAGCCTCGCATCAAGACCTTGATGGAGGAGTTGCAAAGCACCACGGCCTCGGTGTTTTTTGTTCCCGACGTGTTCGGCATCAGCATCATTCAAGGCCGTTTGCAAGACATGAATGGTGTGCCCGTGGTGGGCTTGTGCGAGACGCCATTCACCGGGACCAATGCCCTGGTCAAACGCTGCAGCGACATCGTCTTGGCCGCGATCATCCTCGTTTTGACGGCGCCTTTGCAAGCGCTTTTGGCTTTAGGCATCAAGCTCAGCAGCCCCGGGCCCATCCTCTTCAAACAAAAACGAAACGGCTTGGCCGGTGAAGAGATCGTGATCTACAAGTTCCGCTCGATGCGGGCCAACCCCCCTGGTCACAGCAACGACACCGAGGTGCAACAAGCAGAGCGCGACGACCCGCGCATCACGCGCTTTGGCAGCTTCATGCGGCGCACATCGCTGGACGAGCTACCGCAGTTCATCAACGTGCTGCAAGGCCGCATGAGTGTGGTGGGCCCCAGGCCGCATGCGGTGGCGCACAACGAACAATACCGCCAGCTCATCAAGGCTTACACGGTGCGCCACAAGGTCAAGCCAGGCATCACGGGATGGGCGCAAATCCATGGTCTGCGCGGCGAAACCGCCACCATCGACAAGATGCAAGCCCGCGTTGAATACGACCTCGCGTATTTGCGCAATTGGTCGCTGAGCCTGGATCTGCAAATCATTGCCCGCACCATCAAACTCGTCTTTTTTGACCGCCATGCACACTGAACTTTTTACCCCAGCTACCGAGCCAGTGATGGCTCGCGCCGGCCTGCGCCATTGGGCTGTAGTGATGAGTTTGTTGCCGCTCTGGTCGGCCCTTCATGCCCAGACCAGCCCCTACACCGTGGGTGCGTCGGTGAACGTGCTGCACGAGAGCAATCTCTACAAACTCAGCGAAGGTGCACCGCCACTGCCAGGTGTCCTGACCCCCGCCGACACCACCACGACCAGCTCCGCCCTGTTGGGCTTCGATCAAACTTTCGGGCGCCAGCGGTTGCGCGCCGAAGGCCAATTGCGTGCCATTCGTTTTGGCAACAACACCGATCTGAATCACCAGTCTTACAGTTTCAAGTTAGGCGCTGACTGGGCCAGCATCAATAACCTCTCGGGCAGCCTGAACCTCCTGGCTGACAAAACCATGGTGCGTTTCACCAACGACTCCATCGCGGCCAACAACCTGCAAAAGAACCTCGCCACAACACACATCGCAGACGGCACGGTTCGCCTGGGCGTGGTCACACGCTGGACCGTGGAGGGCACCTACGCGTTCCAGAGCAGTGACTACTCGGCCGCCTCCTACGCACCTCGCGCCTACCGTCAGAGCAGTCTGTCGGCGGGTGTGCGATACATGCCCAGTGGCGCCCTCAGCCTGGGGCTGGCAGCACGCGACACTCGTGGCCGCTACCCGCGTTTTGCACTCACCCAAGACGGCCAGGCCATTGCCGACCACTACGGCAGCCGCAATCTCGATCTCAGCGCACGCTGGTCGATCAGCGCGCTCAGCCAGTTCGACACGCGCCTGAGTTGGGGCAGCACACGTTTTGATCGGGCCACTGCAGGCAACACCTCGGGCCTCACCGGCGTGGCGAGCTGGACTTGGCGCCCCACTGGCAAGCTGCGCTTCGAGACGCGCCTGGCACGCGAACGCGGCCAAGAAGCCACCGAGCTGAACTTTGCCGCCAGTGGGCGCGTTGTGGACATCAGCCGCACCACCACCTCCTTGCTCATCGGCGCGAACTACGAGCTCAGCGCCAAAGTAGCAATGGTTGCGGGCCTGGGCTACTCGCGGCGCGATTTGATCGATACACGCACCGGCTTTTTTGGCCTCGACGCGAACACCCAACACGGCAAGGACAGCACCCAGTTGTTGACTTTGGGCGCGCGTTGGGCCCCCACGCGCAGCCTGATGTTGAGCTGCGACGCCAGTTGGGAGCAGCGCCACGCACAAAGCGCGCTGTCCACCACCTATAACGCCCGCACTTTGGGCTGTTCCGGGCAATTCGCTTTGCAATGAACACGAGCCACGCGAACATGCCGAACCAGCCGAACATTCTTCTCACCGGCGCTACTGGCTACATCGCCTCGCATACTTGGCTCGCCTTGCTAGAAGCGGGATTTCAGGTGCTGGGTGTTGACAATTTTTGCAACAGCTCACCTGAAGTGTTGAAGCGGCTGCACAAAATCTCGGGCCAAGCGCCGTTGTTCGAAATGGCGGATGTCTGCAATGGCGCAGACATGGCCACGATCTTTGCGCGCCAGCGCATCGATGCCGTCGTGCACTTTGCAGCGCTCAAGGCGGTTGGCGACTCCACGGAGCAACCATTGGCCTATTACGCCAACAATGTCGGTGGCCTCATCAACACCTGCCGGGCCATGCAAAACCAGGACTGTCAGCGCCTGGTCTTCAGTTCCAGCGCCACGGTGTACGGCGACACCAAAACCTTGCCCATCACCGAGGACGCCGCGCTCAGCGCCACCAACCCCTACGGCCAAACCAAGTTGATGGGCGAGACCATCCTGCGCGACCTGGGATGGGCCAGCAGTCGCTGGCAAACCGCCTGCTTGCGCTACTTCAACCCGGTAGGCGCCCACGCCAGCGGGCTCATCGGAGAAGACCCGCGCGGTGTGCCCAACAACCTGATGCCCTACGTAGCGCAAGTCGCGATTGGACGACGTCAAACGTTAACGATTTTCGGCAACGACTACGCCACGGTGGATGGCACGGGTGTGCGCGACTACATCCACGTCACCGACCTGGCCCTGGGCCATGTTGCCGCGCTGCGCCGCTTGTTCGAACAACCCGGCTCCTTCACAGTGAACCTGGGTACAGGTCATGGCGTCAGCGTGTTGGAGCTGGTGGCGGCGTACGCCAGGGCCAGTGGTCGCTCGGTGCCGCATAAGTTTGCGCCGCGCCGCCTTGGTGATGTGGCGGCCTGCTGGGCCGACCCCAGCTTGGCGCAAAAGCTTTTGGGCTGGAAAACACAGTTCGACCTCCACCGCATGTGCGCCGACAGTTGGCGCTGGCAACACATGAACCCACAAGGATTCGCTGCATGAGCACCACTGTTCTCCCCGTCATCATGGCTGGTGGCTCGGGCACCCGGCTGTGGCCCTTGTCGCGGGCGGGTTACCCCAAACAGTTTTTGGTGCTCTCGGGCACGACGAGTCTTTTTCAACAAGCCACTGCACGCTTGCAGGCCTTGGCGGGCCAAGGCATCAACGTACAAGCACCGCTGGTGGTGGGCAATGAAGCCCACCGCTTTTTGGTGCTCGATCAATTGCGCGACATGTCGGTCGAGCCTTTGGCCGTGGTGCTGGAGCCCATGGGCCGCAACACCGCACCAGCCCTCACGCTGGCGGCGTTGCAGGCGCTTGAAGGCGGCCAAGACCCCGTGCTGGTGGTCACACCCGCTGACCAAACCGTCGCGCAAGACAGCGCTTTTGTCGCCGCCGTGCGTCGCGCTGTGCGCGTGGCTGCCGCAGGTGGTGTGGCCATCTTGGGCGTCAAACCCGACCGCGCTGAAACCGGGTATGGCTACATCCAGAGTGCCACCGCTGGCGACGGTGAACGCATCGTCAAAGCCTTCGTTGAAAAGCCCGACGCCGCCACTGCGCAAGCCTATGTGGATGGTGGTGAGCACGCCTGGAACGCTGGCATGTTTGTGCTCAAGGCCTCCGTGTGGATAGGCGCGCTAGAGCGCTTCAGGCCGGACATCGCCAGCGCCTGCCGCGCCGCTTGGTCAACCCGCACCACCGACGCCATGTTTGTGCGCCCCGGCAGCGCTGAATTTGCCGCCGTGCCTGCTGAATCGGTGGACTACGCTGTGATGGAGAAATGTCCGGCGACCGCCACGGATACCACCAGCGGCGCGCAAGCCATCGATACCCGCATGATCGAGCTCGACGCCGGCTGGAGCGACCTCGGCGCCTGGGAAGCCGTGTGGCAAGTCGCCGGCAAAGACGGCCAAGGCAACGCCAGCACGGGTGACACCATCGTGCGCGACAGCAGCAATACCTTGGTGCACGCGACGAGCCGACTGGTGAGCGTGTTGGGCCTGGACGATGTCGTCGTCGTTGAGACACCCGACGCCGTGTTGGTGGCCAGCCGTGAGCACAGCCAGGACGTGAAAAAAATTGTTGGCCAGTTGGAGCGTGAACAGCGCGGCGAACAAACCCTGCACCGCAAAGTGCACCGGCCCTGGGGTTGGTACGACAGCATCGACCAGGGCCCGCGCTTTCAGGTTAAACGCATCATGGTCAAGCCTGGCGCGTCGCTCAGTTTGCAAATGCATCATCACCGCGCAGAGCACTGGATCGTGGTCTCTGGCACGGCCGAAGTCACCAACGGAGATCAGGTCATTCTCTTGACGGAAAACCAGAGCACCTACATTCCCTTGGGGCAAACGCACCGTTTGGCCAACCCGGGCAAGGTGCCGCTTGAGATCATCGAAGTGCAGTCGGGCAGCTACCTGGGTGAAGATGACATCGTGCGCTTTGAAGACACCTATGGCCGTAACTGATGACTGAAACAAGCACATGACGATCTTGGTCACTGGCGGCTGCGGCTTCATCGGCAGCAATTTCATCCTCGACTGGCTGGCACAAACCGACGAGCCCGTTGTCAACCTGGACGCGCTGACTTACGCTGGCAATTTGAGTAACCTCGATTCGTTAACTCGCGACGCGCGGCATGTTTTTGTCAAAGGTGACATCTGCGATCGCGCCCTTGTTGACCAGTTGCTCAACCAACACCGCCCGCGCAGCGTTGTGCACTTTGCTGCTGAAAGCCATGTTGACCGCAGCATCCTGGGCCCCGCTGCGTTCATCAAGACCAACATCGAAGGCACCTTCACTTTGCTGGAAGCCTCACGGGCTTTTTGGTCAACTTTGCAAGGCGACGCCAAAACGCGCTTTCGCTATCAACACGTCAGCACTGACGAGGTCTATGGCAGTTTGGCGCCCACAGCGCCGGCCTTCACCGAGAGGCACGCGTTCGAGCCCAACAGCCCCTATTCGGCCAGCAAGGCCGCCAGCGACCACCTTGTGCGCGCTTGGTTCCACACCTATGGCTTGCCCGCGCTGGTAACGAACTGCAGCAACAACTACGGGCCCTATCATTTCCCCGAAAAACTCATCCCACTGATGATCGTCAACGCCTTGGCAGGCAAGCCCTTGCCCACTTACGGCGATGGCTTGCAAGTGCGTGATTGGCTTTATGTGCAAGACCATTGCAGCGCCATCCGCACCGTGATGGCCGGCGGGCGTGTCGGTGAAACCTACAACGTGGGCGGCTGGAACGAAAAG
>JAYVRO010000264.1:0-5544 GCA_043776165.1 Rubrivivax sp.
TGGACAAGGCACTGTCCATTGCACCGGATGCACCCCGTGCGTTGGTGCTGGCGGGCCAACGTTTGACACGAGCAGGTGAGCACGAACAAGCACTGCGCGTCTGGGATACCTTGCGCGCGCGGCACCCCGCCGCCTACCTGCTGGTGGCGACCGACTATGCACTTTGTGCCTTGGCCGCGGGCCAAGCGCAGCCCGCCCGCGCCGCACTGCTCGCGCAGCACGAACAACATCCAGCGATGGACTTGTTGCGCGCACTGGCCCTGCTGCCCGGACTTGGGCCTGGTCCTGGGTCTGATGGACAAGCCGATGTGGCCACGCGCCTGGTGGCGCATGCCCGCGAACACAACAGCTTGGCTGCCGCCGCCGAAGTACTGGCGCTGGCGCCACAAATATGGCCGGCAGGCGCCTTGGCGGCTGCACAAGCGGCTGTCGCCCATGCCGCAAAACCCTTGCAGCGCTACCGCTGCGCGGCCTGCGGCTTTGAAGCCTCGCACTACTTTTGGCAGTGCCCTGGTTGCCTGAGTTGGGACAGCTACCCTGCACAAAGACTCGAAGAACAGTGAACCTCAGAGGCGCGTAACCACGACGGCCAAAGTGACATCAGCCCTTCAGCCCACCACCGCCAGTTGTTGCTCCAGCAACACGATCACATCGGCCAATTTTGGCACCTGCCCTTTGCCGCCCAAACTGGCCACGGGGCCGGTCCCGGTGATGCCCGCCAAGCCGGGTTCGTGGTCGCAGTAGATGCCGATGGTGGGGCGCCCGAGCGCGGCGCCCAAGTGCGTGAACCCTGTGTCCAGGCCCACGATGCAACGCGCCCGCGCCAGAACGCTAGCCATCTCGCCCACCTTCAAAAACGGCGGCACGGTGCCGCCGCAATCAGCGGCGATGCGCTCGGCCATGGTCTGCTCGGGCTCGGTGCCCCACAGCAACACCGGCGTGAAGCCTGCGGCGCGCATTCTGCGGCCCACCGCCACCCAGCGCCCCTCAGGCCAGAGCTTTTCTTTGCGGCTGGCGTTGGGGATGATGACGGCGTATTGCGCCGGCGCTGGCCACTCAAAGTTGGGGGCGCACAAACCAAAGTCTGGCTTGCTGCGCGGCATGGCGTAGCCCAAATGCATGGCTGCCAATTGCCTGCATCGCTGCACCGCGTGCAAGTCGCGCGGCACGGCAAAGCTGCCCTTGTAGAACATGGCGGCCAGGGCTTCGCGCGCGCTGGCGCGATCAAAGCCGACCAAAGGGCCTTTGGCTTGCAAACCCCACAGTGCGCTCTTGAGCAGACCTTGCAAGTCGAGCACCAGGTCGTAGCGCTCGGCGCGCAGCTGATCGCGCAGCGCACCCATCGCTCGCCAGGTGCTGCGCTGGCCGAGTTGGCGTCGCCACTTGCGCCAGGCCATCGGTAACACACGGTGCACACCGGCGTGCATGCTGGGAATCGCTGCAAAGGACGCCTCCACCAACCAGTCAATGCGCGCACCAGGGCACTCGCGCAGCAAGTCACTGATGGTGGGCAAGGCATGCACCACGTCGCCCATCGACGAGGTCTTGACGACGAGCAGGCGCATCACCTCATGTCACCTTGTGGGCCAAACGCTCTTGCACCAACGCGGGGTTCAATGTCGGATCGTTGTACATCTTGAACTGACGGTAAACCTTGAAGTAAGCGCGGCCCGCTTGGGTGTCGGCCAACAAGGCATCAAAACACGCCCCCAAATCCTGGCGCTGCTCCTGCAAACGTGCCAGCTTGGCACGGCCGCTGGCACGGTGCGCATCGTCAACGTCTTGGCGCTCGGTCTGCGTGCGCATGGCACAGACCTTCAAAGCCATGATGGACAGGCGATCGATCATGCTGCCCGCAGTTTCGCTGTTGAGCCGCGCGCCAGCCGAGGCCAGCGTTTGCGGCGCATCGCTGCGTGCGGTGGCCATGTCAACAGCACCCAGGCGCACCAAGAGCAGTTCGTCAACACGTTCTGTGGCGTCGTTGCGGGCCTGGTTGTGGCCGTCGATGGCGCGTTTGTTGGCGGCGATCTCGCTGTCGGCCACTGCCCTGCGCCGTGCCAAGTCTTCTTGGGCCCACAGCAGGCTGTTGAAGCGGTGGTTGGCTTGCACCCAGGTGATCACGGCGTCACCTTGGCTGTCGGGTTCAGCCACGGGCCAGTCGAGGCTGGCCAACAGCTTGTCGTGCAAGGCCATCAAGTCGGCAGACAGCGGCAAGGGCAGTCGGGTCATGTGGGATGTCAACGTTAAACGGCGGAACATGCCGTGAAGCCACGGTGTGGGTGAAAATCACCACCGATTATCTGCGCCATGTCCAAGCCATCCCGTCCGCTCATCGTCCGCTTGCGCAACTGGGTGGGTGACGCCACGTTGGGCCTGCCTTTGCTGCAACGCCTGGCCGACGCTGGTTACAGTTTGACTTTGGTTGGCAAGCCTTGGGCACACGATTTGTTGGCGGGCCACGGCTGGCCCGTGCACACACTGCCCAAGCGATTGACCGAGCGCGTTCGTTTGTTGCGCGCACTTCGCCGCCAAGCGCAGCAGGCCGATGCCGGGTTTGATCAGCGCGTCAACGCCGTCGCCCTGCCCTACTCGTTCTCCAGCGCAATGGACATGCGCTTGGCCGGGCTGCGCGCCATCGGCCATGCGCACGAAGGACGCAGTTGGTTGCTCGCTCGCAGTGTGCAACGCAGTCTGGGCACGCATGAAATCAACAGCTATTGGCAACTGGGCAACACCTTGTTGGGCGAAAACGCTGCGGTGCCGCCGACCATTTGCCTGCGCGTCACAGCACAACATCAAGCCCAGGCCGCTGCCCTGCTGACCGCACACGGCGTACAGGGCTTACCGGGTGGATCGGGCCAACCCATCGTGGTGTGCCCTTTTGCCGGCGGCACGTTCGAAGGCCAAGACAAAACCTGGCCCGAGTTTGTGGCCTTGGTGGCGCAAGACTTGCCTCGTCTGGGTCGACCCATCGTTGTTTGCCCCGGCCCGGGCGAAGAGGCCTTTGCACGGCAGCACTTTGCCAGCGCATTGGTCATGCCAAACGTTGACCTGGGCACTTACGCCGCGCTGCTGGAACAGGCGGCGCTGATGATCTCCAACGACACCGGCCCCGGCCACATGGCCGCTGCCGTGGGCACGCCTTTGCTGTCCGTATTGGGGCCTTCGGACCCGGCGCAATGGCGCGCCTGGGGGCCTTCGGTGCACATCGTGCAGGGCGAGCGCGCTGGTGTGGACTGGCCGCGCAGAGACGTGGTGTTTGAGCGGACCAAGGCCCTGTTGAGCCGGAGCTGAAAACTGCCTCGGCCAGCGCTGGCGCGGGCTCAGGAAATGTCACAGGACGCGGCCGCACAGCCTGGTACAGCAAGGCGCTCAGCGCTCGCCCCAGAACCCTGGCGTTGCCAGCGAAAGAACTTCAACACTTCGTCGCGCCGTGCCATCGTGTCGGCCCGGCCCAGAGCCATCAGCTCGCGTGTGTAAGGCGCTTCAAACAGCAAGTAGCTGGCCAGCGCCGCGCCGCGTGCTTGTGTGCCCTGGCCACTCACGCCCATGCCGCGCAACAAGGCGCGCACAGGGGTGGGCAGGCTCGCTTGATGGCGCGCGGCGATATCGTCCAGACGCTGTGTTGGCGCAATCACCAGCGCTTCCATGGGCCGCAGCGGGGTGCCCAGCCGCGCTTCTTCAGGCAAAAGCGCCAAGGTTCGGTTGATGCGCTGCAGGCGCTCAACATCGATGGCTAAAGCGTCGAGAAAGATGCTCGATAAAGCGTGTCCGGCGACCTGCGCCAGACTGGGGTAACCCATGTTGGGCACTTGCCGCCCAGGGGGCTCTTGCATGCGCCCTGCACCGATCACCAGTACGCGTTGCGCGCCCAGGTGAATGGCCGGTGACAGCGGCGCCGTTTGGCGCATCGAGCCATCGCCATACCAGCCCGTTTGGCCGTTGTGCTCTAGCTCGGCCGCTGGGAAGATGAAGGGGATGGCCGAAGACGCCAGCAGGTGCTTGTGCGACAACTGCGCGGGCACGGCAATGCGCTGCATGCGCTGCCAAGGTTGCACGTCACCGGCTGCATGAAAAAAGGTGAGGTGCTCGCCCGAGCTGTAGCTCGACGCCGTGACAGCCAGTGCTTGCAAGTGGCGCTTGGCCAGCATGCGTGGCAAACGCTCCAGCGGCACGAGTTGGTGCAGCAGGTCGGCCAAGGGCCGGTTGTCGAGCAACGAGCGCGGCCGCGCGCGACGCCAGCGCGCAATGACCCAACCGATGGACAGCATGGTGAGCCACTGCGCACCACTGCGAATCACGCCCAACGAGTCGGCGCGGTAAACCTGATTGGCAGAAAAGTTTTCCCACACATCGGCCACCGCCTGCACAGCGTTGTCAAACTGGTCGGCATTGCAAGCCAGAGCCGCAGCGTTGATGGCACCAGCCGAGGTACCGCAGATCACACCAAAAGGGTTGCGGCGCAAAGCGCTTTCACTGGCATGCGTGCGGCGCAGCTCGGCAATGGCTTTGAGCACGCCCACCTGGTAGGCAGCGCGCGCGCCACCACCACTGAGCACCAAGCCTGTCAGGGGCGTGTCATACATAGCCGCAGTGTAGACAGCGCCCACAGCCTCGTCGGGCGAAAACGCCAGTTCTTGATCGCCCATTCCTTGTCTCACCAGCGACGTCTTCCAGCACCCCTTCGGTCGCAGCCGGGAGTGAAAACTTTCCGCGCAGGCTACTCATAGACCACGCGCGAACGTCCACCTTGCGCAATGCCGCGCCAGCGTGCCAGTGCCTCGTCGCAGGGCCAAAACCGCCACTCATCACCGAGGTCCATTTCAGCGCAGGCCTCACGCCGCTGCACACGCAGCCTGATGGGCAAACCCTGAACCAGTTCGCCCACCTCGCTGTTGACCCGCCGCGCTGGCCAGGTGCGCAACACATCGGCCACGGGCGGCGCGCCTGCGGCCACATCCACTTCCAGGCGGCGGCCATATCTGGCGCGCGCACCGGCCAGGTCACATAGATTGTTAACGGTCAAACGCAGCCCACCCGAGAAGCGGTCTATCTGCAATTTACCGGTAGCGATCAGCAGTTCATCTTCCACCAGCAAGGCCTTGTTGGCGTCCAGCAGTTCTTCGTTCACCATGGCCTCAATGGCTTCGGTCCCGTCGTCCAGTTTGAACAGTGCCATGCGCCCACGTTGGCCGTTGATGACGCGGAACTCGCTGACGATGCCGGCCACAGGCCGAACATCGCGACTCTCGACCATGTCCACGATGGCTTGCCTGCAAAAGCGCCGCACTTCATCGGCCGTGGCATCAAACAAATGGCCCGACAAATAAAAGCCCAGCGCGGCTTTTTCGTGCATCAACTTTTCACGCAGTGTCCATGGCTCAACATGCACCAAGCTGGGCTCTTCAGTGCTCGAACCATGGGCGTCGCCGAAGTCAAATAGACCCACTTGCACGGCGTTAGCGGCTTGTGTGTCGGCCCAATCAAAGGCCAGGCTCACGCTGGCCAAAATCACCGCGCGGTCGCTGTGCAGCGCATCAAAGG
>JAYVRO010000265.1:0-5516 GCA_043776165.1 Rubrivivax sp.
GGTCACTTCCAGCACATGGCCAATGCGCTGCACCAGCACGTGTTCGTAGCTGCTTTGCAGTGCCGTGCTTGGCTGCGGGATGACGCGGTTCAGCGCGGCGGGGCTCAATGCAAAATGGTTGCGGCCTTGGTGGCCACGCACCCACACCCGCTGCTTTAACGGTTCACATTGGTTGGTTTCTGCAAAGGCATCGGCAAAGGCTCCCAAGGTGTCGGCATCACCCGCAGTGCTGATGGCCAAAAAGCGCTCACCTGTCGTTTCCAGCCGCCCCACCAAGATAACTTCATGCGGCCCGGCCTTGCTGTGCAGCACCGTGTAGGTTTCCACCCGGGCCCAGCCATCGGGCGTGCGTGTGAAAGCCGGTGCGGGCAGGGCGTTGATACGCGCTTGCGCCGCGCTGCTGTCGCAGACTGACCAGGGCTTGGGCGTTGTTGAATAAACGCCCACCGCGTGAGTGGACAGCAGGCCACCGTTGGCGCCCACCAAGCCGATCGAGCCCCGGTCGGCGCGCACGCGGGCCATCACCTCGGCCAGCGCGTGCATGGAGTAGTTGTTGCCCGCACCGCCAAAGTAGGGCAGCCCGCCGGTGAGCGTCAAACCCCGGGGGTCGTCGGCCTTCAAACCCAGCAGATCGATTGCTGTGAACACGGCAATCGGAAAGCAGCTGTAGATGTCGATGTAGCGAACCTGGTCGATGCTGGTTTGCGCCGCCGCCAGGGCCAGGGCGTAGGCCTCTTTCATGGCGGCAGAGCTGCCCAGGTCTTGACGCTCTAACACCATGCGCTCGTCCACTGCGCTGTAGCCGTGCAAGTAGACCCATGTCGATTCAGGTACGCCCAGCGCGCGCGCTGTGCCCACGGTGGTCAGCAGCAGTGCCGCCCCTTGGTTTACTTGGTCGCGCGCCACCACGCTGATGGGGTGGGGGTCGGCAATCATGCGGTTATCGGCGCCTGTTTTGGCAATGGCTTGGGCAGACCAACGTTTGACGCTAGACGAGTGCGGATTGGCCGCAGCGATGTCAGAAAACGGCGCCATCAGCTCGCCCATCGCCATTGAATACGCCGTGCGCGACATCCCCAAGCGGCTGCGCCGTGCCTGTTCAAACAGCGGGTAAATGGTGGGCGGGAAGAGCAAGCTGTGCTCATTCATGTGCCGTGTGCGCAGCGCGCCTATGTTGCCGCGCCGGTCGTCCTTGTCGCCGGCAATCGCCTCGCTCCATATGAGTTTTTCGCCCGCTGCTTTGGCTGCACGGGCGGTGCTGATGGCTTCGCCGCCGCACAACAACACAAGCCTGAATTCACCTGTCGCCAAACGCTCGCAGGCTTCGCCCACCAAACGCTGCGGCTCGTCACCACAGGCGGGTGAATACACGGCGAGTTGCGGTCTTGCGCCGATGCGCGCGGCCACCGCGCGGGGCACGTTGTCGGGGCCACCAAAAGGCGCGTGCTGCGGGCGCAAGTGGGCCGACAGCGAGTCGGCCATCGTGCGCACGGCGTAGAGCGCGTCAATGTGCGGCGCGAGTTGCGCGAGCGACAACGCATCGTCGCAAGCGGCCCGGGCGGCGGCAGCCGTGATGTCGGTTGGCGAGCGTTGCGCGTAACCTGGTGCGCCCAAGCGCTCACTGGCTTGGCCTGCGCCAATGAGGATGGGGGTGTTGTCGGGGATCGGGGTCATGGTGAGCGTGATGGTGACTGTGGGGTGGCTGGAGTGGCTGGGCTGGCCTGTTCATCCAACATGACAACGGTTTTGCCAATGCGCTGGCGGTCACTGCACGCGGCCAATGCTTGTGCAAATTGCGCCAAGCTAAATCGCGCGCCGATGAACGGGCGCAGGTGGCCTTCGCTGACCCAAGCCGCGAGCTCAGTGCGTTGTGCCCGCGCTTCATCGGGCCCGTGAATGTTGGTGAACTGACGGATGTCGGCGCCCACGAGCGACGCGCCTTTTAACAATGCGAGGTTGGTCGGCAGCGCCGGAATGGCCCCACCCGTGAAGCCCAGCACCACGTGTCGGCCGCCCCATGCCAAGCGGCGAAATGCAGGCTCAAACGTGGTGCCGCCCACGGGGTCAAAGATCACATCCACACCTTTGCCTAAGGTCAAACGTTTGATCTCATCGGTCCAGCTGGCCGCTGTGTAGTCGATGACTTCTTGCGCACCAGCCTGTTGTGCCGCCGCGCGTTTGGCGGCGCTCGACGCAGCGGCAAATACCCGCCCGCCCAGCAAGCGAGCCACTTGCACGCCGGCCAGGCCCACGCCCCCTGCGGCGCCCAGTACCAACACGGTCTCGCCGCGCTGCAGCCGCGCGCGGTCTCGCAGCGCGTGCAAGGCCGTGGCATGGTCCACCCAAAAGGCGGCGCTGGCGGCGTCGTCCAGCGCAGCGGGCGTGGCGTTCAGCGCGCCCACGTGGGCCAAAGCGTATTCAGCCAAACCACCGCCCAAGGCTTGCGCCGCCACGCGCTGGCCGATGTGCCAAGTGCCTACATCGGCAAGTTCATCGCCCAAGGCGTCGATCACCCCGGCAAATTCGCAAGCGGGCACAAAGGGTAGCGGTGGTTTGACTTGGTAGCGGCCTGTGGCGATCAAACCATCGGCATACCCCAGCGAGGCCGCCGCCACACGCACGCGCACTTCTTGCGGCCCGGGCACGGGTATGGGTAATGTCAACAGTTGGTATGCGCCCAGGTCGGCCAGGCTGTGGCCAAGCACGGCGCGCATGGTGGTGGCGGTGGTGGGGGCAGTGGGCATGGTTGGGGCGGTGGTGGGCATCGTGTTCAGAGGGTTTTGACGCACCACGGCGCCAGTGCTTCGCGCAGAGCAGCGGGCAAGGGCTGGGGCTGACCAGCGGCGCCCACACAGGCCACTTGCATCAACGCGGTGCCGGTGTTCTTGCCCTGCTGGTACAGCGCCTGTTGCAGCGTGAAGTGATGTGCGTGAATGCCGCACACAGCCAAGCCCATGAACATGGGCTGACGATGAAAGTTCTCGGCCGGCATGGCCACGACATGCCGCGCAACGCGCCAGTGGCCATCGTCACCCGGGCGCGAGTAGCGGCCCAACACGCCGTGCTGAAACGCCATGAAAGCGTTGTCGTGGTAGCGCGAAACCGCCACATTGTTGATGTGGCCCACGGCGTCGGTGTCGGCAAAACGTGTGGGCAGCTCATAGGTAAATGGGTAAACCTCCCAGGCGGGTAGCGCAGCGGGGTCGGGCCGCGCTGCGGCGACGGTCACATCGCGCAGCATTGCCGTGGTCATCGCCCTGCGCATCGGCTCGGGCACGGGCGCGGGGCGGCGGGAATTGCCCACCGTCACGATCGTCACGTTGGTGCTTTCACCCAAGGCCACACAGCGCCCATCTTGAAACATCGCCATTGCCATGCGGTGCGATGTGCGGCCCACAGCGGCCATGCCACCACACACCTTGATGGCTTGGTTGGCATCCGCCTCGGCCAAGAACTCGAACTCAACGCTGCGCATCAGGCTCTGCCATCGGCCATGCGTTTGTTCGTACTCTTTGCGCGCTTGGCCCAACACATCGCGGCCCAAGCCAGTGCGCAATTCTTCAAAGATGTGCGCCACCGCCACGCGGCTGACGACACTGCCATCCAAGTCGGAATAGCGCAAAGCACAGGGGTAATGCAGCGGGTAATTGGCCGGCTGGAGCCGGGCAGCATCTTGTGCCAAGTGCTGACCCAAGGCGGGTGGGTGGGGTGGCGTAGGCGACATCAGCAAGGGGTGGGTGAGGGCAGGAAAGTGTATGAACTGTTTGGCGGCATGAGCCCGCATGGCATGCCATCCCACTGCGGCCGCCGTCGGATACCCATTCGCAGATACCCATTCGCATCCGCATCACTGCAACTTCAAGCGCTGCTGAACGCAAGTCAGCAGTGCAAATGACACCAGCGCTGTGCCCGTGGCCACGGCGAACAGCGCGCCTGCACCCCAGCTGCCCAGCACCCAGGCGCCCACCATCGGCGCCAACAAGATCATGGTGTTCTGCCATGAGCCCAAGACGCCCCAGATGCGGCCCGGCGCTGATGCGTGGTGTGTGGCTACAAACACACTCAGCGCGATGGCATAGCGCGCGCTGCACATGCCGATCAAAAAGAAGATGGCGCACAGCAGCCCGGCGGCACCCTTTGGTGACAACCACAGCACAAGGCCGATGGCGCCAAAGCCCAGCGCCTGCGCCGTGGCCGGCCACATCAATTCAGGCAAGGCACCGCGCAAGGCCGTTGTTGCGCCGCGCCGGGCTAACCATAGACCTGACACGATGTTGCCCGCGCCCGACGCGCCCACCAACAGGCCCAGCAGCGCCTTGTCAAAACCCGCGTCCTTCAGTAGCAAGGGCACGAGGTTGTTGGTCATGAAGATGAAAAAAGCGCAGGTGGCAGCAACCCACAGCAAGGGCAGCAGCCGAGTTGACGTGGTGTCAACCTCGGCTGTTGTCGCCGCAGGCGAGGTTGCTGCGGTGGGCGCTGCCGCAGTGGCATCGCCACCTGCCCGCAACATCGCAAAGACCACCCACGAGGTAGCAGAAAACAGCAGGGAAGCGGCCAGCGCCAAGGCCTCACCACTGATTGAGCTGGACACCGTGCCGATGCCCGGCGCCAGCACCTTGGCGCTGTTGTTCAACACATTCAGCACCGAGAAGAACTGCGGCCTGTTTGGCAGCGCTACCAAACGCACGGCAAGCACGTTGATGGCCGGTGGCGCCACGCTGGCAAACACCGAACGCAGGCTGATCAGGGCGAGAAAGAGCGCGAAGTCTTGGTTGAGCAAAAGCGCCGCAGTGGCCGCCATGCGCCCCGCGATGGACGACAACAACCACGCTTGTGTGTGCTGGCCGTCGCAACATCGGCCCACCCAGGGCCCCATCAAGATACCCGGCAACAAACCCGCCGCGCTGACCCAGGCCATCTCGTAGGGTGAGACGTTAAATTGATAAGCCGCCAGCGTGAGGATGGCAATAAAGTCGATCCAAGTGCCGAAAGCCGAAAGACCATCGCCAATGAGCAGCAGGCGCGTGTTGCGCTGATGAAACGTCATCGGGAAGGGCTTGCGGGTTGGCCTGCGTGCTGGCTTGCACGCGGGCCTACTCGCGGCCACACCAGGGCTTGTGGTGGGTAGGGGGCGGCAAACGTTGCAATCATCGCTAGCATTGTTCAACGACAACCCGCTGAAAAAAAACATGCCGAAGTTTGATTTCGACACCCTGGCCCTGTGCCAATGGTTGAGCCAAAACGTGCCAAGTCTGAAGGATGCTAGGGGTGAGTTAAAGCTCACACGGATCAGCGGTGGCCAGTCCAATCCGACTTTTTTCGTGGACTTTGGCGGCCAAGAACTGGTGCTGCGCAAACAACCTGTGGGTGTGTTGCTGCCCTCGGCCCACGCGGTGGACCGTGAATTCAAAGTGCTGCATGCGCTGGGCGCAACCGACGTGCCCGTGCCTCAGGTGCTGGCCTATTGCGCCGACCGCAGCGTCATCGGGACACCGTTTTACCTGATGCAGCGCTTG
>JAYVRO010000266.1:0-1729 GCA_043776165.1 Rubrivivax sp.
ATGATCGTGCCGCCCAACATGTGGTTTCACCAGCACTTCAATACCGGCGCCACGCCCGCGCGCTACCTGGCCTTCAAAGCCGAAGGCGTGTCGATCCGCAACGCGCAAGGTGTGCCCAAGGCCTGGATCAGCCGTCGCATTGGCGGGCATCAAATTGATTACGCCGACGAATCACAAACTGTGCGCGATACCTTTGCGCAGGCGCTGGCTAAAACGGGTGCCGTTCCACGCATGGACGCGGCCTATGAAGCTGAAGTGCCCGACTTGCCACCCAAAGCGTGAGCTTGTGCCTTCCGAGGCCGCGTGCAGTGTCGTGAAAACCCCAAGAACCCGGCGCAAAAGCGGCCAACAAGGGGCGCCACGAATTGACAGTGCGGCGGCCACTGCATAAGGTCCAGCCATCGTTCTTTTCCTTGGACCGATGGTCCGCATAGAAGAACAGCGCATTTTGATCAGTCCCAAGATCCAGCATCCCAAGAGCCTGGATCTGCCAGCACACCACGTTTCACCTTGCACACTGGAGTTGCCATGAACATGAAGAAGCTTTCCCTGTTGATTGCCATCACCGCAGCCTACGCAGCACCGGCCGCCATGGCCCAGACCGTTCAGGTGTACGGCAAGCTCTACCCTTACCTTGAGCAAGAGAAGGGCTCTGGCGCCAGCGCAGTGGGCACCACGGTGTCGTCGTTGGCCGCAGCTGCCACGGGTGTGAACGCCGTGGGCAGCGTCAAAGGCATGTCGGCGGGCAACTCCTACCTTGGCTTCAGAGGCAAAGATGACCTCGGAGACGGCTTCAAGGCGACTTTTCAGCTGGAGGGTGTGGTCTTGGTGGACAACGGCGCCGCCGCTGGCTACACCTTTGGGCGAAACACCTACGTGGGCTTGGAGGGCGCTTTTGGCGATGTCCGACTGGGCAACATGGACACCATCTTCAAAGAGTACGGCGACACCCTGGGCATCATGGGCATCAGCAGCGGCACACCGGTGTCATCCAGCAATGTGTTGCGCAAGCCTGGCTTTGGCACCAGCAGTGCCGCCCGCTTCCATGAGCGCCGCGCCAATGCGGTTCGCTATGAAACGCCGGAATTTGCCGGCTTGCAGTTTGGTGCCATGTGGGCGACTCAAGAAAACCCCACGGCCAACATCGGTGCCGCCACCACAACATCACTCGGTGTCAAGTACGACGCGGGTCCTTTTTATGCGGCCCTGGCCTATGAGGTGCACAACAACTTTTTTGGCGGCTCATCGCAAGCGCCTTCAGCCCAGCGCAACAACGGCGCAGCTGACAAAGTCACCTCCAAAGACACGGCGGTGCAAGCCACGTTCGAGTGGCGCCTGAGCAAGGAACACAAGTTCGAGTTCGACATCATCAACAAAAAATACAGCGAGGGCGCGGTCGTCAACGGGCGTTTTGTGAGCTACAAGAACACGGCCTACATGGTGGCTTATGACGGCCGTCTTTCCGACCAATGGCGCGTGATGGCGCACATCGTCAAATCGGATGCGGGCTCTTGCGCGCGCTTGAACGCGGTGTGCACGACCACCGGCCTGGAAGGTGGGCAAGTTACGGTGGGCCTGAGCTACAACCTGAGCAGGCGCACCTTCTTGTACGGCGCTTACAACAAGATCACCAACGGCGCCTCAGCGCGCTTTTCGAGCGCCGATTTTGGGTCGCCAACACCGGGTGAAGACATCACGCACCTGATGTTGGGCATCTCGCACACCTTTT
>JAYVRO010000267.1:0-1728 GCA_043776165.1 Rubrivivax sp.
GCACAGCCCACCAACAAGTTATTCCGGAACGAGCCCTTAGGGGCTGCGCAAATCTGTTTGGCGGGTTTGACACCCGCCCTGCGATCTCCTTTGTGAAGCGGCTCACTTCGCGGCCGCCGCCAACACAAAGGGTTGCGCATGAACTCCGCCTCGACCACCGCTGCCGCGCTGCAAAACCAAGCGCCGCGCTACGAGATCAACCATGACCCCGCTGAGCTGATCGACACCCGGCACGTGCAAACCGCCAGCGGCCGTCATCGGCTGACGCTGCGCCCGGTATTGCCGCAAGACGGGCTGCTTTTGGCTGAACTGGTGGCAGGCTTGTCGCCTTTGTGCCGGCGCCAGCGTTTTCATGGCGCCGTGCGCCCGTCGCCCCAGCGTTTGATGCAAATGGCTTGCGTGGACTTCGAGCGCGAGCTGGCCTTGGTGGTCACCTCACACGTTAACGGCGCCGAGCGTGTGATCGCCGATGCGCGCTACCACGTCCACCCCCACACAGGTGTGGCCGAGTTTGCCGTGATGGTGGACCCAGCGTGGCGGCGCCAGGGCGTTGGCAGCTGGGTCATGCAGGTCTTGCAAAGCGCGGCGGCGGCGGCCGGTTTGCAAGGCCTGGTGGGGCAAGTACTGCAAGACAACCAACCGATGCTGGGCCTGATGAAGACCTGCACTTTTACGTTGCGGCCTGACCCTGAAGACGACCACGTTGTGCAGGCCCACAGCCAGTGGCGCGGCCTGGGCAGGGTTGAGAGCACGCCGCGTCACCGCCCTGGCCTGTTGGGTTGGCTCGCACGGCAACTCACGCGCCGCACGGTGGCACAGGCGAGGACGTCGCTGCCCACACCCACACCCGCTCTGTCGCAGTGACAACAAGCAAAACTCGAAGGCTCACCATGAACTTGCTCACCCCCCAGGCCCAAGCAACGGCCCACCTCAATCCACCGCGTTTTGCCATCGTGCTGGGCAGCGGCGGTGTGCGCAGCGTGGCTGCCCTGGGCATGGTGGATGTGCTGATGCGCGAAGGCCTGGCGCCCGACCTGGTGGTGGGTTGCAGCGCGGGCGCCATGTTTGGCGCGCTCATCGCCGCTGGGCACAACGCGGCGGAGGCCGTGCGCATGGCCACCACGTTGTGGTCCGCCGAGCTGACGCAAAAAAGGCGTTGGGGTGCGATCCCTCAAATGTTGTGGCCACGCCTGGGCAAGTTCACTGCCGACTTTGCTCTGCGTGATGACCGTTTGATCATGCAACGCCTGGATCAGGCCTTTGGCGACTTGCAACTGGAAGACTTACGTTTGCCCTTGCGCGTGACCACCACCTGCGCAACCACCGGCGACCGTGTGGTGCTGCGCGAAGGCAGCGTTGTGCAAGCGCTGCGCGCCAGCATCGCCCTGCCGTTCATGTTTGCCCCCGTGCACATCAACGGGCGGCGTTTGATCGACGGTTTCATTGCCGACCCTTTGCCCGTGAGCGCCGCTGCCGACGCCAAATCTGTGCTCGCTTTGGGCTTTGAGTCGCCCATGCCCCGGCATGTGGACGGCCCCAGCCGCATGCTGGCGCAAGTCACATCAGCGCTCACCAACAACTTGATGCAGGCCCGCCTGGCCGAAGCCAATGTGGGCGGCGCACGCTTGCTCAGCATCGTGCCGCGCCTGGAGCGCCGCGTGGGCCTGTTCGACACCGCAGCCATGCCCTATTTGGTCGACGCCGGCCGTCGCGCCACCGAAGCCGCGC
>JAYVRO010000268.1:0-5503 GCA_043776165.1 Rubrivivax sp.
ACCTGCTGCCCATCGGTCGGGCTGAAGTCCAGCAACATAGCAGCGCGCCTGAACATGGCGCAGCGAATCAACGCACTGGCGCCCTGCGCGTCTTTTAACGAGAAGTAACAGTGACCACTGGCCGCACGCGTCAGGCCGCTGACTTCGCCACGCACGGCCACGGCGCCAAAACGCGCGGATAACGCGTCACCAGTGGCTTGCAGCAACGCTGCCACACCCCAAACCACGCGCTGCATCGGGCTGCTTTGCGGCTCAGTCATGGTCAAACCCAGACGCTGTCAACACGCAGAACTCCACAGGCGCGCCATGACTGGCTGAGGAGCCCATTCATCACCATCGGAACACAAGGTCATGTGCAAGTACTTGAATTACAAGGAAAAAACACTGCCTAAGTTTTAGGCAGATAGTCGGATCCGCTGCTGATGTGGGCCGCAGACCTTGTGCCGAAGTGTTTTTCCACAAAGTTATCCACAAGGCTGGAATGACCTGTCGTGCGCCCCGGCGCGCGCGAGTGCGGCCCAAGACATCCCGCATAATGACCGTCACTACGAGCCCACTGCTCGACGAGGACCCCTTGTTTTCCATCATACAAGCGGCCGGTTGGCCGATTTGGCCGCTCATCGCGTGCTCCATCATCGCCTTGGCGCTCATCATTGAGCGCTTTTATCACCTGCGAACATCGCTGATCGCGCCGCCCAAACTCGTCAACGAGGTGCTCGCGATCACGCGAACCGGTTTGCCAGGGGCTGATGTGGTCGGCAAGCTCGCAACCAGCTCGGTGCTGGGGGCTGTGATGGCCGCAGGCTTGCGCAGTGTGATCGCCGAGCCCCGCATCACTGAAACAGCATTGCGCTTGTCCTTCGAGAACGCGGGCCGCGAGGCCGTGCATGGTACCGAGCGCTACCTCAACGCACTGGGAACGATCGCATCCGCCGCGCCTTTGTTGGGCCTCTTCGGCACGGTTGTGGGCATGATCGAAATCTTTGGCTCGCAGTCGCCCACGGGTGGTTCCAACCCACAGCAACTGGCGCACGGCATCTCTGTGGCGCTCTACAACACGGCGTTTGGTTTGATCATCGCCATCCCATCGCTGATGTGTTACCGCTATTTTCGCGGTCGGGTCGAAGCCTTTCAGCTTGGCATGGAGTTGGCAGCGGAGCGCATGGTGCCCCAGCTCATGCGTTTCGCTGTGCGCAGTGGCCCTGGCGCATGAACTTGCCAGAACTTGCGAGAACTCATTAAAAGCGCCATGAAGTTCAGTCGTCGACGTGCAGAAGAGCCCGAGATCAACCTGATCCCGTTCATTGACGTGCTCTTGGTCGTGCTGATCTTTTTGATGTTGTCCACGACCTATTCGCGCTTCACCGAGTTGCAAATCAATCTGCCCACAGCAGACGCTGAAAAACTGCGCGATCGGCCTTCAGAGGTCGTTGTTGCCGTCTCAGGCGACGGGCGCTATTCGGTCAACCGCGCCAGCGTCAATGGCCGCAGTGTGGACGTCTTGACCGCCGCGTTGGCTGCTGCCGCCGCTGGCCGCAGCGACACCGTCGTCATCATCACCGCAGACGCCACCGCAGCGCATCAGGCTGTAGTGAACGTGCTCGACGCAGCGCGCCGTGCCGGGTTGGCGCGGCTCACATTTGCTGCGCAAAACGGCAGCGGTGCCAACCCGCGCTGACCCTTGATGCCAGCGCTGAAGCGCAGGCCTTTTGCGCAGGTTCTGCAAGCCCACTGGTGGCGCCGCAAGCCAACTTGGTTGGCGCAAATTCTGCGACCCCTGTCATGGCTGTATCGCTGCCTTTTGTGGCTCCTGCGTCTGCCCTATGTCACAGGTTGGCGCTCGGCCAACGGTGTACCTGTACCGGTCATCGTGGTGGGCAATCTGGTCGTCGGTGGCGCAGGCAAGACGCCCACAGTGATGGCCTTGGTGCGTAGCCTGCAACGGGCAGGGTGGCGGCCAGGCGTCGTCTCCAGAGGTTATGGCGGAGCCGCCGTGGAGTGGCTCGAGGTGTTGCCTGAAACGTCGGCGTCGTTAAGTGGTGACGAACCGCTGCTCATTCACCGCAGCACCGCCGCGCCCGTGTGGGTGGGCCGCCAACGTGCCAAGGTCGCAGCGATGCTGTGCGCTGCCCACCCCGAGGTGAACGTGGTCGTCAGCGACGACGGCTTGCAGCACATCGGTTTGGCGCGCGACATCGAGATCCTGGTGTTTGATGAACGCGGCGCGGGCAATGGCCTGTGTTTGCCAGCCGGGCCCCTGCGCGAACCGCTGCCAGTCATCTCAAATGTCAACAGCCATGTGCTCTACAACGCCGCCGCACCCAGCACGCTTTTGCCGGGAGCCATCATCCAAGGTCAGCTGCGCGCTGCGAAACTCTTGCATGACTGGCTGTATGACCGATCAAGCCCCGCACTGCCACTCGTGGCACTGAAGGGGCAGCCCTTGCTGGCGGTGGCAGGCATTGCAGTGCCAGAGCGTTTTTTTTCGATGCTTGAAGCCGCAGGACTCACCATCGATCGATGGCCGCTGGCGGACCATCATTCGTACACCGCCCTGCCCTGGCCAGACCACACGCCCGCAGTCCTCGTTACTGAAAAAGACGCGGTGAAACTGGCACCCTGGGCGGATGTCGGGTCCGACACCCCCAATGACCCGAGCAGCGGCACCCACACCTACACCCACACCCAGATCTGGGTCGTCGGTCTAGACTTCCAACTGCCACACACCACGGTTCAAGCCGTCCTGAAACGCCTCGAAGAACTGCGCCCCACATGACCATCGACCGCCGCTTGATCGCTCTCTTGGTGTGCCCTGCTTGCAAAGGCCCGCTGCACTTGTGGCGCGACAACGAGAACCTGCCTGAAGAGCTGTTGTGCCTAGCAGACCACTTGGCTTTCCCCATTCGAGACGGCATCCCCGTGATGCTGGAGACTGAAGCGCGCAGCGTGACCGAGGCCGAACAAGAAGCGCGGGCACGGTCGTGACTTTCTCCGTACTCATCCCGGCGCGGCTGGCCTCGACGCGTCTGCCCGACAAACCCTTGGCCGACATTGCCGGCTTGCCGATGGTCGTGCGTGTGGCGCAACGCTGCGCCACAGCGGGCGCAGCACGCGTGGTCGTGGCCGCTGATGACGCGCGCATCGTGCAAGCCTGCCAAACGCACGGTGTGGCTGTGGTGCTCACCCATGCCGATCACGCCAGTGGCAGCGACCGACTGGCACAAGCCTGCGAGCTGCTGGGTTTGGACGGCGATGCCATCGTGGTTAACGTTCAAGGTGACGAGCCGCTGATCGACGTGAGTCTGATCGCCCGATGCGCGTTGTTGCTCACTGAGCGCCCCGACTGCGTGATGAGCACTGCCGCGCACGCGCTGACCCACGCGACCGAGCTGGCCAACCCCAACATCGTGAAGGTGGTCCTCGATCAGACTGGCCGCGCGCTTTACTTCAGCCGCGCACCCATCCCCTGGTGGCGTGATGGCGCCGCCCTTTCACCGCCGCAAATCAGCGATCCCGCGCCACTGCGTCACATCGGCATCTATGGCTACCGCGCTGGCTTTTTGCGCAGCTTTCCTCGCCTGCAACCGTCACCGCTTGAACAACTTGAAGCGCTGGAGCAGTTGCGCGTGTTGTGGCACGGGCATCACATTGCCGTTCATGTCAGCCCTGTGGCGCCGGGCCCAGGCGTGGACACGCCCGAAGATCTGGCGCGTGTGCGCGCCTTGTTCGCCTGACTGAATGCGCTGCTGAGCGCGCCCACTGAGTGCGGCGGCGGCGCGCTTTGGTGCGCGTGATATTCTCGATTCGAGACACGTCGATGCAGGCTGTGCCAACGCTCGAACGACACGCGCTTGGGGCGACGCAAACCCCACAGCAATGACAAAAGCACCTACACAAGCACCAAAAAAAGGGCCCGCCATGCGATTGATACTTCTGGGCGCACCTGGCGCCGGAAAAGGCACCCAAGCCACCTTCATATGCCAGAAGTACGGCATCCCGCAGATCTCCACAGGCGACATGCTGCGTGCCGCTGTAAAAGCCGGCTCGGCGCTCGGCGTGGCGGCCAAAAAAGTGATGGACTCGGGCGCGCTCGTCAGCGACGACATCATCATTGACTTGGTCAAGGAACGCATTGCCCAGCCCGATTGCGCCAACGGCTTCTTGTTCGACGGATTCCCTCGCACCATCGCCCAAGCCGACGCAATGAAACAAGCCGGCGTGAAACTGGACGTGGTGCTTGAAATTGACGTGCCCGACAGCGCCATCATCGAACGCATGAGCGGGCGGCGCGCGCACTTGCCCTCGGGTCGCACCTACCACGTGAAATTCAATCCACCCAAGGTCGAAGGTGTCGACGACATCACCGGCGAGCCGCTCATTCAGCGCGAAGACGACAAAGAAGCCACCGTGAGCAAGCGGCTGGAGGTCTATCAAAACCAGACCCGCCCGCTGATCGCCTATTACGCCGCTTGGCAGGCCACCCAGGATGCGCAAGCGCCGCGTTGCGCGCGCATCAGTGGCACCGGCACGGTCGACGAAATTAAGGCCCGCGCGATGGCGGCGCTGGCTTGATCCAAGCACCCCACAGACTCAACTTCCGAGATTAGACAATGGACATCGCAGGCAAAGTTTTTATCGTCACCGGGGGCGCATCAGGCCTGGGTGAAGGCACGGCGCGCATGCTCGCCGCCAACGGCGCCACCGTCGTCATTGCCGATTTGCAAGCTGAGCGTGGCGAGGCCATCGCCAAAGAAATCAAAGGCGTCTTTGTGAAATGCGACGTCAGCACCGAGGCCGACGGCGAGGCCGTTGTCGCCGCTGCAACGGCTGCAGGAAAGCTCATGGGCCTGGTCAATTGCGCGGGCATTGCACCTGCCGTCAAGACCGTTGGCAAAGACGGCGCGCACCCACTGGGCAGCTTCAGCAAGACCATCATGGTCAACTTGGTGGGCAGCTTCAACATGATTCGTTTGGCCGCTGAGGCCATGTGCAAAAACATGCCCGAATCAACAGGTGAGCGCGGCGTGCTGATCAGCACCGCCAGCGTGGCAGCGTACGACGGCCAAATCGGCCAAGCTGCCTACGCGGCCAGCAAGGGCGGCGTGGTCGGCATGACGCTACCCATTGCACGCGACCTGGCGCGCAATGGCATACGCAACATGACCATCGCTCCAGGCATTTTTGGCACACCCATGATGTTTGGCATGCCCCAAGCCGTGCAAGACGCGTTGGCCGCCAGTGTGCCCTTCCCTAGCCGCCTGGGCACGCCCGCCGATTACGCCAAGCTGGTGCATCAGATCATCACCAACGAGATGCTCAACGGTGAAGTGATTCGTCTCGATGGCGCGATTCGGCTGGCACCGAAGTAATGTGACTGATCCCCTCCCCCTGCCAGGGGGAGGGCGCCCATCAACCTGTCCACAACTTCAACAGCAACTCGCGCAACAAGCGCGTGCCTTGTTCGATAAGCGCACCCCCCGGGCGCTGGGTGGAGGTGGCGATC
>JAYVRO010000269.1:0-1714 GCA_043776165.1 Rubrivivax sp.
TTGGTGACCTTGGCCTTTGCCGAAGTCTTTCGCATCCTTGCGGTGTCGCTTGATTTCACCGGCGGTGGTGTGGGTTTGATGCTGCCGCTGCAACCCGGACAGGTGCAAATGCAGTTTGATTCACGCTGGGGTTTTGTGCTCGTGGCGCTGACGCTCTTGGTGCTGGCCATGCTGGTCACCACGTGGCTGCGTCACTCGCGTTTTGGCGCACAGTTGCAGGCTGTGCGTGACAACGAAGACGCCGCGCGTGCTGTGGGCGTCAACCCCTTCATCACCAAGCTCGGGGCGATTGTTTTGTCCGGGGCGTTCATGGGCGCGGGCGGTGCGCTTTACCTGCAAGTTTTTCAGTACATCGATCCGGCCATCGCCTTTGGCCCGGCAACTTCGGTCGAAGCCTTGGTGGGCGCCATCGTGGGTGGTTTGGGCACACTGTGGGGACCACTTTTGGGTGCTGCCGTGTTGCATGTTTTGGCCGAGGCCACGCGCAACTTGTTTGGCCAACTGCCCGGGTTGAACATGGTCACTTACGGCTGTGTGCTCTTGCTCATCGTCATCAAGGCGCCGCGCGGCGCGGGCCCATGGTTGGCAAGTTGTGTGTCCAGCCTGATGCTGCGCATGAAGGGTGTCAAGCGTGACTGAACCCTTGCTCGAACTACAAGGCCTCGCCATCGCTTTTGGTGGTGTGCGCGCTGTGCAAGGTGTGAGCCTGGTCTTGCCCAAAGGTGTTCTCGGCGCACTCATCGGCCCCAACGGCGCGGGCAAGACAACACTCTTTGCGCTGATGTCGGGCTTCTTGCGCCCCGACGCTGGCCGCGTGGTCTTCAATGGTCAAGACATCACCGGCCAAGCACCGCACGTCAACGCCCAAAACGGCATGACGCGCACCTTTCAAATCGTCCAGCCTTTTGCCGCGCAAACCGTGCTGGACAACATCGCCGTGGGCGCCCATTTGCACATCGCCGGGCGCAGCCACGCGCTGGCGCTGGCGGCCGACGTGGCACAGCAAGTGGGCTTGGGCACGCTCATCAACAAACCCGCAGGTGAGCTCACAGTGGCTGGCCGCAAGCGCCTGGAGTTGGCGCGCGCTTTGGCCACCCAACCTCAACTGTTGCTGCTTGACGAAGTGCTGGCGGGGCTGAACCCGCACGAGATTGACGAGATGATTCCTGTCGTGCGCGCCATCGCCCATAGCGGCGTGACGGTGCTGATGATCGAGCACGTGATGCGCGCCGTGATGAACCTGGCCCAGCATGTGTGGGTGCTGGCGCAGGGGCAGCTCATTGCGTCCGGCACCCCCCGTCAGGTAACGTCAAACGTTCAAGTGATCGAAGCCTACTTGGGCACGGGTGTGGGTGTGGCAGTGGGGGCGGCTTTGCGCGGCCAGGCCCTTGTGCCGACAACGCCATGACACCGCTTTTGCAAGTCAACGAGTTGCGCGGTGGTTACGGCCGCATGGAAGTGCTGCGAGGTGTGAGCCTGGCCGTGATGCCCGGCGAGATCGTGGCCCTGTTGGGAAGCAACGGCGCCGGTAAAACCACGCTTAACCACACGGTGTGCGGCATCGTGCCCCTGTGGTCTGGCAGCGTTACTTTTGACGGGCAGGACATCAGCCACGCGCACTACCGAAGCATTGTGCAAAGTGGGCTCATCCAGGTGCCCGAAGGTCGCAAGGTGTTCCCCAACTTGAGCGTGCTGGAAAACTTGAGCCTGGGAT
>JAYVRO010000270.1:0-5465 GCA_043776165.1 Rubrivivax sp.
ATCTGAATGCCGTTGGCGCTGATTTGCATGGTTGGGTGATGTCAAACGTTGGTCATGGCTTTGGCGCACTGGTGCGCGAATTGCCGGTTTTGCGCTTTGCGCGCACTGCTTGGGGTGCGACGCCAGATGCCGGACCCGTCAAACGTTGGCCTTGACTCACAGCGGCGCTCACTGCGGCCCCGACGGCAGCGGAAAGGGTTGAACGCGCGGTTTTACGAACGGCCTTGCCCATCACCTCGCCGACGCCTTTGGCGGCGCGCTGCGCAAGGCTTTGTGGCGCAGGCGTGTCGGGGTGGTCTGGCTCACCGGGCAGGGGCAAGAGGCTCAGGTCGTCAAATGCGATGGTTATCGCGTCGGCCAGTTCACGTACATCGGGCATGGCCTCGGCATCGGCCATCAAACCGAAGTCGAGCGACTGGTCATAGCTTTGCACGGTAATGTTCAAGCCCATGCCGTGCACGATGATGGACGTGGGGTAGTTGGTGATCATCTTGGCGCCCGCCATGTAAAGCGTTGCGGCCGGGCCGGGCACGTTCGAAATGACCACGTTGGCCACTTGCGGCAGGCGGTCAGCAGCTTTGGTTTTGCCGATGACCGCAGTGGCGGCCTCCATCAACCATGGCATGCCCATGGATGGAAAGTCCGTGGGCAAGATGCTTTTGACGCTGCCCATGCTTTGTTTCATGGCGCTGCTGGCGGCCCTGATGTGAGCCAAGCGCTTGTTGGGATCGGCGATGTTCGTGCCCAAGCTGATGAGGCTCATCGAGGCTTGGTTGTCGGCCGTGATGTCGCCCTTCTCGCGCAAGGAAACGGGCACCGCCGCGATGAGTGACTTGCGCGGCAATGTCTTGCGTTTGGCAAAGTAGCGACGCAGTGCACCAGCGCACACCATCAGCACCATGTCGTTGATCGTGGCGCCATGTGCGCGGCCCAGCGCCTTGAGATCAGGCAGCGACAACGTGACGCTGGCAAAGGCGCGCCCTTCGGTGACTGACATGTTCATGGGCGTGCGTGGCGCCAGTCCAAGGTTGCTCACACCCTTCTTGCCACTGATCAAGTTAGAGCGGACAAGGGCTTGCTTGGCCGCACTCGTCAAGGTGCCCACCGTACTGGGCAAATCACGAACGATCTGCGCGATCTTTTGGGCCTGGTTGCCGAGTGCGCCTCTCAGCATCTCGGACATGCCCAGTTTGAAAGTCTTGGGCCGCGACGAAGCGCGAATGTCCAAGGCACGCGGCTCGGCACTCACATCAAGAATGACGTTGGCCAGCGCCACGGCAGCTTGCCCATCCACCGCCGCGTGGTGCAGTTTTGAGTACAAGGCAACCCGCCGGTTGCCGTTGGCGGCAGGCGCCAAGTCTTCAAAAACGTGGAACTTCCAGAGCGGCCTTTTGCGGTCCAGCAAACCCGGATGAAGCGCGCTGACAGCCGCTTCCAACTGCGTGATGCCAGCACCCTTGGGCAGACTCACCGCCACGATGTGTTGCTTCAAATCGGGCTCGGCGTCGACCCATGCCGGGTTGGCCAAGTTGAGTGGCATCCACCACAACTTTCGACGCAACACGGGCGTGAGTGGCAGCCTCTCGGCCATGTGTTTGCGCAGTGCAACGATGAACTTGCCCTTGTAACCGGCAGGCAGCTCAAAGATGTGCAGCGCGCCCACGTGCATGGGCATTTGCAGTGTTTCCAGGAAAAGGAAAGACGCATCCAGGCCTGAGAGTTGTTTCATGCAATGGCTCCGCAAAGTTGCTGGCGCATCGTAGGCGCAACAGCGCTGTTGCTGACCGGCAGCCACGCCATTTGCCGACAGACTTTAAGCTGCCGCCCGCTGGCGCATGCCCAGCCATTCGTTGGTGGCCAGTGCACCAAGCACCATCGCCCCGCCCACCAGCACCGAGCTGCTCGGCGTTTCCCCGCCGCCCCACCAGGCCCAGGCCACGCCGAAGATCACTTCGAGCAAGGCCAGCAAGGACACCTCGGGCGCACTCAGCACACGCGACGCTGCCACGGCCATCAAACAAGGAATGGCCAGTTGCACGAGCCCGAGCAGGGCCAACCACAGCAAGTCCGGGCTGCTGGATGCAAACGGCAGCGCCAAGGGCAAGGTGGCAAGGGACGACAAGATCGCACCGATCAGCACGGCGGGCAGCATGTCAGGTGCCTCGGCTGCGCGGTGGTCGTCGTGACGATGCAAGTGCTGCATCAAGCTCCAGTTGACCGCCGCAGCCACAGGCACACACAGCGCGATCAACACGCCTAACAGATGACGTGACTCGGCACCGCTGACTTCGCGTCCGTACATCCAGGCAATGCCCAAGCCGGCCACCGCGATGGCCGCCCAAGTGCGCGTGGCCAGCCGATGGCCCAGCACAAACCGTGACACCAGCGCGGTGAACAAGGGGCCCAGCGCCAGTGTGACGAGTACGTTGGCCACCGTGGTGAGCGTCACGGCAATCATGAAGGCGGTGAACATCACGGCCCAGCAGACGCCCGATGTCCACAGGCTCTTGCCGCCATCGCGGATCGACTTGACCAGGGCAGCCGGGCCACGCAGTGCGCCGAGCAAAATGACAAGCGACAGGATGGTGAAAGCGCTGCGCCAGAAGGTGACTTCAAAGCTGCGTGCGCTTTCAAGCTGGCGCGTCACCACACCCGCGATGCTCCACATCAGCGTGCAGGCAAGCATCATCACCACGGCGCGACCGTGTGTCATCTCAAACCGTTGGTTCACAGCGATGATGTTTCGCGCGAAGCGCGCTTGCGATCGTGTTCCTTCAGATGGCGCTTGCGAATGCGAATGCTCTTGGGCGTGATTTCCACCAACTCGTCTTCGGCAATGAACTCGACTGCGTATTCCAGCGTGGCGTCAATGGGCGGGGTGATCTTGATGGCGTCTTCTTTGCCACTCACACGGAAGTTCGTGAGCTGCTTTTGCCGTACCGCATTGACCACCAAGTCGTTGTCACGCGAGTGGATGCCCACGATCATGCCTTCGTACACCGGGTCACCAGCTTTGACGAACATGCGGCCGCGATCATCGAGCTTGCCCAGCGCGTAGGTGACGATCTCACCGTCGTCCATGCTGATGAGCACACCTTGTTTGCGACCCCCGATGTCGCCTTTGTAGGCTTCATAGCCATCAAAAATATGGCTCATCAAACCGGTGCCGCGCGTCAGGTTTTGAAAGTCGGTTTGAAAACCGATCAAGCCTCGCGCTGGGATGCGGTACTCCAGGCGCACACGACCACGACCATCGGGCTGCATGTCAACCAGTTCGCCCTTGCGCATGCCCAGCTCTTGCATCACGCCGCCCTGGTGACTGTCTTCGACGTCAACGGTGAGCAGCTCCATCGGTTCGTGCTTTTCGCTGCCCACGTCGTGGAGCACAACACGCGGGCGAGACACGGCCAGCTCATAACCTTCGCGGCGCATGTTTTCGAGCAAGATGGTGAGGTGCAATTCACCCCGCCCGGAGACTTCAAAAATGCCGTCTTCGTCGGTGTCTTTGACCTTCAAGGCCACATTGCTTTGCAGCTCACGGGTCAAGCGGTCGCGGATCTGGCGGCTCGTCACGAACTTGCCTTCACGGCCCGCCAAAGGTGAATTGTTAACACAAAAATTCATCGTCAACGTAGGCTCATCGACGATCAACATCGGCAGTGGGCGTGGGTGGTCGATGCTGGTCAGCGTGACGCCGATACCGATGGCTTCAATACCGTTGATGAGCACGATGTCGCCGGGGCCAGCCAACTGCGTTTGCAGGCGCTCCAGGCCTTCAAAGGTCAGCACCTGGTTGACACGCGCCTTGATGGGCGTGCTGTCAGGGCCGCTGTACACGGCCACTTCTTGCATGGGCTTCAAGGTGCCACTGTTGATGCGGCCGATGCCAATGCGGCCCACAAACGTGGAGTAGTCAAGCGAGCAAATTTGCAGTTGAAGTGGCTCGTCAACACTGCCTTCGTGCGCCGGCACGTGCTGCAAGATGGCGTCAAACAAGGGCGCCAAGTCGCCACCCGTCACGTCTTGCGTCAAGGCCGCCCAGCCGTTCAGGCCCGAGGCGTAGATGACCGGGAAGTCGAGTTGCTCTTCAGTGGCACCGAGCTTGTCAAACAGATCGAAAGTGGCATTGATGACGTAGTCGCTGCGCGCGCCTGGGCGGTCGACCTTGTTCACCACCACGATGGGCTTCAGGCCGAGTGCCAACGCTTTTTTCGTGACAAAGCGCGTTTGTGGCATCGGGCCTTCAACGGCATCCACCAGCAACAGCACGCTGTCAACCATCGACAGCACACGTTCCACTTCGCCTCCAAAGTCTGCGTGTCCTGGCGTGTCGACGATGTTGATGTGCGTGCCTTTCCACTCCACGGCGCAGTTCTTGGCCAGGATGGTGATGCCACGTTCGCGTTCAATGTCGTTGCTGTCCATCACGCGCTCGGCAACTTTTTCGTTCTCACGGAAGGTGCCACTTTGGCGCAGCAGTTGATCCACCAGGGTGGTCTTGCCATGGTCCACGTGGGCAATGATGGCGATGTTGCGGATTTGCTTGGTCATGGTCAGTCATTCAAGCCACTTGGGCCAGTATTTCGATGGGGCTGAGCAAGCGGTCGGGGATGAGCTCGCCTGCTGTGATGTGGGCGCTACCCAGGAATGTTGTTGCGTTGTGCACACCGTGCACTGCGGTGGTTGCCGAGACCCGGTACACCCGCACGGTGGGTGCGTCAGCCAACAAAACACGGCGACGCAGGCCAGTCAAAAAACGACCCGCTTCGTCGTCAGGCAGTTGCACAACGGGCCACGCACAGAGCAGGCTGTCGAGGGGTTGCAGCGCGGCTGCACGAGCGGCGTCGTCCATGGCGTTCAAGGCGTCGATGGTGAAAGCGCTTTGCACATCCAAAGTGCCACAGCCTGTACGGCGCAGCGCCGACAGGCTGGCCCCACAGCCCAGGGCAGCGCCGATGTCTTGCGCCAATGTGCGGATGTAGGTGCCTTTGGAGCATGTCACGTCAATGGTTAGCAGCGGAGTTTGCCAGCCGATGATGTCAATGCGGTGAATGTGCACTGGCCGCGTGGGTCGCTCAATCTCGATGCCTTGGCGCGCGTACTCGTAGAGCGCGCGGCCTTCGTGCTTCAAGGCTGAATACATGGGCGGCAATTGATCAATCCGACCAACAAAGCGTGCGCACCCGGTTTGAATGTCGGCCAGTGTGCAGGCCACGTCGCGCTCGTGCAGAACCTCACCTTCGCCGTCACCTGTGCTGGTGTGCCGCCCCATGTGCAAGGTGGCGGTGTAACGTTTGTCGGACTCAAGGCTGACCTGTGAAAACTTGGTGGCCGCGCCAAAACAAAGCGGCAGCAGCCCCGTGGCCAAGGGGTCGAGCGTGCCGGTGTGCCCGCCCTTTTCGGCGCGCAAGATGCCTTTGCACTTTTGCAGCGCATCGTTGCTTGTCCAGCCCAAAGGCTTGTCG
>JAYVRO010000271.1:0-5448 GCA_043776165.1 Rubrivivax sp.
TGTGTGGCATCGCCCAATGCGGCGTGCAGCACCAAGCTGGGTCCCTGCCAAACGGCATGTGCGGCCAACGGCATGCTGCAACTGCCCCCCAGCGCACGCGACACGGCGCGCTCTGCATGCACGGCCAATTCGGTGGGCTGGTGCGTCATCTCGCCCAACAACGCCCTGAGTGCCGTGCTGCTCTCGCGCACTTCAATGCCCAAGGCCCCTTGGCCAGCGCAGGGCAGCATTTCAGTCATCTCAAACGTTGCTCGAATGCGCGCGCCCAGACCAAGGCGCTTGAGCCCCGCCGCTGCCAACACGATGGCGTCAAAACCGCCCTCGTCGAGCTTGCGCAAGCGTGTGTCGAGATTGCCCCGCAAGGGCTCGATGTGCAGGTCGGGCCGCAGCGCCAGCAACTGCACCATGCGGCGCAAGCTCGACGTCCCTATCCGGGCGCGCGGCGGCAAGCTGGCGAGGTCGGCAAAACGATGGGAGACGAAGGCGTCGCGGGGGTCTTCGCGTTCCAGCACGGTGGCCAGCACAAAACCCTCGGGCAGGTCCATCGGCACGTCTTTGAGCGAGTGCACTGCCAAGTGTGCGCGTCCGTCCTCGAGCGCGGTTTCAAGCTCTTTGACAAACAGCCCCTTGCCCCCTACTTTGGAAAGCGCGCGGTCAAGGATCTGATCACCGCGGGTGGTCATGCCCAGCAGTTCAACGTTCAAGCCACGCGCACTCAAGAGGGTCTTGACGTGCTCGGCCTGCCACAAGGCCAGGCGGCTCTCGCGGGTGGCAATGACGGTGGGCAAGCTCATGCCGGGGATTATCGCCAGGGCTGCCAACGCCGCACGGTGCACCGCGCCGCGTCCCGCCTGAGCGTCCATCTTCAGGGGCACAATGGGTAACTTGGTTACTAACTCTGTGCCTATCATGGAAAACTCGAGCAGTGTCCCCGTCACGCAAAAAGCAGCGCGCTCAAAGACAATCTCAGAGAACAAATCCAGCGCCACAGACAAGAATCGCCCTCTGGTTGAAGACATTCGGTTACTGGGCCGCATGCTGGGTGATGTGATCCGCGAACAGGATGGCGCTGCGGCCTTTGAGCTGGTGGAGCGCGTGCGAAAGCTCTCCGTGGCCTACCGCTTGAAGCGCGACGCCAGCGCTGGCCGTGTGCTTGACCGTTTGCTCAAAAACCTCTCAGCAGACCAAACGGTGAGCGTGATCCGCGCCTTCAGCTACTTCTCCCACTTGGCCAACATCGCGGAAGACCGTCACCATGTGCGGCGCAACGCCGTTCACGAGCGCCAGGGCGACTTGCGCGAAGGCTCCCTGGCCATGGCTTTTGAGCGTCTGCAACGCGCAGGCCACCACGCTGAGGACATCGCGCAAGCGCTCAGTCACGCTTTTATCTCGCCCGTGCTCACCGCCCACCCCACTGAGGTGCAGCGCAAAAGCATCCTGGACGCCGAGCGTGCGATCGCTCATCTCATTGGTCAACGTGATGAGTCGCCGACGCCAATGGTCTTGTTAGACCTGGACGAGCAATTGCGCGGGCGCATCACGCAGCTCTGGCAGACACGCATGCTGCGCACGGCCAAGCTCACCGTGAACGACGAGATCGAGAACGCGCTGTCCTACTACGCCAGCACGTTTTTGCAAGAGATTCCGCGCTTGTACCGTGACGTTGAACGTGCGCTGCCGGGCCACGTGGTGGGCAACTTCTTGCGCATGGGCCACTGGATGGGTGGTGACCGCGACGGCAACCCCAACGTCAGTGCTACCACCTTGCGTCATGCGATGAACCGACAGTGCGAGGTCGCGCTGCGTTTTTACTTGACGCAAGTGCACGAGCTGGGGGCTGAGCTGTCGGTGTCGGGGCAACTAACGCAGGTCACGCCAGACATGCAGTTGTTGGCGGCGCGGTCCGGTGACAACAACCCGCACCGCGCAGATGAGCCGTACCGACGTGCGCTGATCGGCCTTTATGCACGCTTGGCCGCCACACTTCAAACGTTAACCGGCACTGAAGCGCTGCGTCATGCCGTGGCGCCGCAACACGCCTACGCGGATGCCATCGATTTTTTGACCGATCTGCGCTGCATTGAAGCTTCGCTGCGGTCGCACCATGCGCAGGCCTTGGTAGCACCACGCCTGGCGCCGCTCATCCGCGCCGTGCAGGTCTTTGGTTTTCATCTCGCCACCCTGGACTTGCGCCAAAGCTCTGACCAACACGAGGCCGTTGTTGCCGAATTGCTGCGCGTGGCGCGCATCGAGGCCAACTACGCCGTGCTGTCTGAGCCCGCGCGGCGCAGTTTGTTGCTGCAATTGCTGGGCGACACCCGCGGCCTGCGCGTACGCGGTGCAAGTTATTCGGCGCTGCTGCAAAGCGAGCTTGAAATTTTTGAGACCGCCCGCTTGGCCCGTGAGCGCTACGGCGAGCAAGCGCTGCGCCACTGCATCATTTCGCACACCGAGACGGTGAGCGATTTGCTCGAAGTGCTGCTGCTGCAAAAGGAAAGCGGCTTATTGCTTGGCACGTTGGGCAGTGACGCGACTGCTGCGCTCATCACCGTGCCACTTTTTGAGACCATCACCGACCTGCGCCAGGCCAGCGCCATCATGGGCGAGTTTTATGCCCTGCCCGGCATTGCGGACCTGGTGAAAAGGAGTGGTGGCGAACAAGAGGTGATGCTGGGCTACAGCGACAGCAACAAAGACGGGGGTTTTTTCACCAGCAACTGGGAGCTTTACCGTGCCGAGCTGGCGCTGGTTGAACAGTTCCGCGAACTCGCACCCACATCCGACAGCGCCGGCATCACTCTGCGCTTGTTCCATGGCCGCGGGGGCACGGTGGGCCGCGGCGGCGGCCCCAGCTACCAGGCCATCTTGGCCCAGCCGCCCGGCACGGTGAATGGGCAGATTCGTTTGACCGAACAAGGCGAAGTGATCGGCTCCAAATACGCCCACCCCGAGATCGGGCGTCGTAACCTGGAAACGTTGGTCGCGGCAACGCTCGAGGCCAGCTTGTTGCACCCGACGCGCAGCGCACCACCTGCCTTCTTGGCGGCGGCCGATGCCATCAGCCAAGCCAGTTTTGAGTCATATCGAAAGTTGGTCTATGAGACCCCTGGCTTCACGGACTACTTTTTTGCCACCACACCGATCCGCGAGATCGCAGGACTGAACATCGGCTCGCGGCCGGCATCACGAAAAGCGACCCGCGCGATTGAAGACTTGCGCGCCATCCCGTGGGGGTTTTCTTGGGGCCAATGCCGCGTGGCCTTGCCCGGCTGGTGCGGTTTTGGCAGCGCCATCGACAATTTTGTGGGCCAGGGCGAGGGCTGTGCTGAGCGCGAGGCGCTGCTGCGCCGAATGCACAAGCAGTGGCCCTTTTTTCGCACGCTGCTCTCGAATCTGGACATGGTGCTGGCCAAGAGCGACTTGCGTATTGCCGCGCGCTACGTCGAGCTGGCCGAAGACAAACCTGCAGCGCGGCGCATCTTCAAGGCCATCAGCGCGGAATGGCAGCGGGTTGAAGCAGCGCTCGCGCTCATCACCGGTGAGTCAAAACGCCTGCAATCCAACGCGGCGTTGTCGCGATCCATCGAACACCGTTTTCCCTACATCGACCCGCTGAATCACTTGCAAGTAGAGCTGCTGCGCCGCTATCGCCAGCGGCGGGATGGTGATGCGGTCGAGCGCCTGGAGCGCGGCATTCATCTGTCAATCAACGGCATTGCTGCCGGTTTGCGCAACACGGGTTGAGCGGGCGCTCAGGCTCTGCCTGATTGCTTGCATCGGCGCTGCATAACCCGCGGAAGTGTTACGTCGCACGTTCATCCTGTGCTGACCCAGGGGCTTCAGCCTCTGGCCTGGCCAAGGCCGTTCGAACGGCCGCTACCTGCCTGCGGGAAACGGGCAGCCACTCGTCAGTTGGTGCCACACGCACGGCCCAACCTTCGTCGCCTTCTTCATGGCGTTTGACGAGTTCGCGCACCGCCTGCGCCGACACCAACGCGTTGCGGTGGATGCGCAAAAAACCATCGCCCAAGCGTTGCTCGAGTTCAGTGAGCGAATCGTCCAGCACGTAGCTGTGCGCCGCCGTGCGCAAGGTCACGTACTTCATCTCGGCTTTGAGATAGAGCACCTCGTTGAAGGGCAAGCGCAGCACACGGCCGCGCTCCATCACCACCAACACCGGTGGCGCCGCCGCCATGGCCTGCGTTGTTGGCGTGTCACCTGCGCTTGTTGAGGCGGCGCGTTGGCCCGACAAACGCTGCGCGACACGCAGCAAGGCGGTTTCCAAGCGCGCACGTTGAACGGGCTTGGTGAGGTAATCCACAGCCTCCAGATCGAAGGCGCGCAGCGCGTGGCTGGCGTGCGCGGTGACAAACACCACGGCTGGTGGTGTGGTCAATGTGCGCAGGGCCGCAGCCAATTGCAAGCCATCGCGCCCTGGCATGCGGATGTCAAGCAGCAGCAAGTCGACATCGCGGCTACGCACCAGTTGCAGCGCCTGATCGGCGGTTTCGGCCTCGCCCACAACCTGCGTGGGGGTGTCTGTACAGGCCTGAAGCAGCGAGCGCAAACGCAGCCGCGCAAGGGCTTCGTCGTCAACCAGCACAACTTTCAATCCGCGGTCACTGTGGGCGTTCATCACCACGACTCAACCTGATTTCAACGCGGTGCATAAAAACGCACCAGCGCAAACGCCAAGGCGAACAAATAGCCATTGGCAAAACGATCGATGTTCCATTGCAGACCTGTTTTGCGCGTGCGCCACCGCGCGATGGCGGCGATGAGTGCGCCCGCCGCAATCGGCGCTGCCAGCACATAGGCCACGCGCAGGCCGTGGCTACGCAGGAGCGGGTCAAACATCACCAGCAAGCTCAGACCGCCGGCGAGGGCGCCCATCAACGCATAGCCCAGGCCCAGCAACCACGGATTGGTTGGTGCGGTGGCGTCAGTCGGTTTGCGAAACAGATGCACACCGGCTTGCGCAAAAGCTTCCCACAACACTTGCAAGATGAACTCACCGAAGACTTCAAATAGCAGCTCGAAGATGAATTCCAAGGTCACCCCCTCAGTCGACCGGCACATCACACAAATCACCGCGCAGTGGCACGGCTCCTGGCATGCTGCCAACTTTTGAGGTGAGGTGTTTGATCATGCCTTACCTCGTCACAAAGGAACAATCACGCGGGCAAAGAACATTTCACCTTCACGCCAGGCGTCGCATTGCGCAGCCACGTCGTGCAACAGACGCAAGCGCTCGCGGATGTTGTGCAGGGCCATGCCATGGCCGGGTGTCGAAGGCTCATCGGCCAAGGAGTTGCTGACCAGAATGATGGCCTGACCGCGTCGCACGTGGGCCTGCACGCTGACACGCCCACCACCCGTTGCGGGCTCAATGCCATGGCGCACCGCGTTTTCAACCAGCGGCTGCAGCATCAGCGGCGGCACACGCGC
>JAYVRO010000272.1:0-5431 GCA_043776165.1 Rubrivivax sp.
AGACTGACCTGCAGGTGGTGCTTCCGTCACTACGAAATTTCGGCGGGTCACAGGCAGGTGTCGCCTACCCCACCGATCTGGGAATCATGAGGAACTAGCCTTGGCGCCTTATGGGTGCGGCCTGCCAGCGTGGACCTGATACCGGTGCCCGCATGGGTACGAAGAGCGGCAAGGAGGCAATCCAGATCAGGTCGACGAATGTCGCCTATGGGTCGTTTGCCGCCGGTCACTTGGCATGAGCCACCGCGATGCGCTGGCCACGATCAGGGCCGCACCCGCCGTCGGGCTGTCACCAGGCGCCTACGTGGCCTGCCTGATCGCCAACGTTGCCGGGCTCACGAGAGGAGCCGCACGCGCCGACCACCTGGCGTCACTGGTCGCCTCCAGCGCCGAGCTGTCGACTCTCTGCTGCAACCTGCACTGGCTGACGAGCTTGTTGCGCAAGGTGTCTGTCAACGCCGCGCGGGAATACCGCGAAATGCTGGACACGGTGGTGGATGACGTGCGCGAACACCTCACGCTGGCGTCCGCTGTTCTGGCTGACCTCCGCCCGCGCCCCGGCCGCACCAGATCAACACGCATAGCACCTTTAGGAAAGCACCATGCCCCAACAGCCCAACATCGACGGCGTCCTGATCCAGTGGGGCGGCCGGCTCTTCTATCCGGGCGACTGCAGCCTGGCACAGGCCGTCGGCCGGTTGGTGCGCGATACGCCGGCCGTCGCGCCACGCAGCCGCCCCGAGAATGGGCGTGAATTCGTGCGAGAGCAGGGCAAGGCGGTCGGTCCAGCGCTCGAAAGGCGATGCAATCCGCGAAGCACCCACGACGCACAACAAGAACCCACAGACGCCCGCATGGCCAAACTCGCTGACTTGATCTGGAAGAACGCCGAGCTGCTGCGCGGCGCCTTCAAGGAAAACGAATACCGCAAGGTCATCCTGCCCTTCACCATCCTGCGCCGCCTCGACTGCGTGCTCGCCCCCAGCCGCGACGCCGTGCTGAAGAAGTACGAGGCCATCAAATTGGGTGGCTACGACTTGGACAAGATGCTCACGCCCACCGCTGCGGACTCGCGGCGGCCTTCAACGCGCGCAACTTCGTATCAGTCAGGAGCATGGGGGTAACTCCAAAAGCACCAAGTGAAAGTTACGCTAAATCTACCCCCAAACGGGCCGACTGTCTCGATAAGTCCCTGGACGCTGCGAGACCTTAGAAGATGTCAGGAGCCCGGTAAGAAGGCATTTCTGTGGACGTTGCGGGAACTCTTTGGACGTCGCGATGGTCCCGCCGACAGGAATCGAACCTGTATCTGGCGCTTAGGAGGCACCCGTTCTATCCATTGAACTACGGCGAGAGGAAAACGATTTTGTCATGCGCTGGGGATTGGCCGCGTCTGTTGACTGTCGGTTGACTCGCTGCTGACTGTTTGAAGACAGTCTGCGCACCAGCCCATCGTCGGATCAACGTTTGACGTCACCTGCAGCAGTGCCACCCAGCAATGGCGCGGTTTCACCCACCCGCCATACCCAAATCACATCCAGTGAATTGTCGTGCCCCGACTGCGCACGCAATGTGAAACGTTGGGCAATCCGGTAGATGAGCTGAAAGGTGCCGCTGGTGGCGTTGACGCCTCGCTCGTAGCCGAGGTACCAGCGGCGCGACAGCTGCTTTCCAAGCGTGATGACGGTCTCGCGCACGTCGCCGTCGCTTTGCCGGAGTGAAAGCTCGTCCAGACCAATGCTGCGCAGAAAAGCATCAGTCGGGGCTTCACCCTCACCTGACAACAAGGCCACCGCGGCGCGTTGCAGCAGCGTCGTGTCGGCGCGACCCAGGCCATCGCTGGCGCGGCCCAGCACCAACCAGCTGAGCTTGTCGGTGTCGCTCATCTCGGGGTTCGAGAACAGCCTCACGCGCGGCGTGACGAAGCTGCCACTGATGGCCACGCCCACCTGGGTGTCGATGTTGGGGCGCAGGGCCAAGATGTCCAGGCCAGGGTTGTCGGGCAAGCCGCTGAAACTGAGGATGCCACGCTCGATTTCTAACTTTTGACCATACGCGGCGTAGGTGCCGCCCAGGGCTTGCACCACGCCAGTGACGGCCAGGCGCCCACCGGGCGAGGTGATCTTGAGCTGGCCGGCCAAGCCCGTGTCCAGGCCACGCCCGCGCACCCGCAGCTTATCGCCCAGATCCACCTGAATGTTCAGTCGGGTGTCGCGTCGCGCCACGCGCGTGGGTTCGCGTTCTTCGCGCTCGATCACGGGCGCTTTGGCGCGCACGCTCACGTCGTCATCCAGCGTGGGCGCGCCGTTGCTGCGGACGTCGAAGTGCCCTTCGTCCACGCGGATGTTGCCGTCCAGCGTGACGCGCTCAGATTGCAAATCGAGTTGGGCTTGACCACTGGCGACAAGTTGACGGTCGACCCGACCCAGCACCCGAAAACGCTGCGCTTGAAGCTGAAGTTTGACCTTAGGCGAAGCGCCCAACTCGGCCTGGCCACTGACGGTGAGCGTGCCGTCACCACCACGCAGGGTGAATTGTTCAATTTGCGCGGTATTGCCCTTGAGTGCAATGGCCACGTCCCCGCCACTCAGGTCCAGGCCCAAGAGCAGGTTGCGCACACCGATATTGCTGCCACGTACTTGCCCGGTGTATTGCGGCGCGCCGAACTGGCCGCCGATGGTGGCCATGGTCTCCAGCGCGCCAGACAAGCGCCAGCCCGGAGGGATCCAACTGCTCCAGATGCCGAGGTTCGAGACTTTGCCTTGAAGCGCGCCGGTGAGCGGTGTGCTGGCGTCCGGCCAGCGTTTGTCAGGCGTGGTGGTCAAGCGCTGCATGCCGCTGAGCTCGCCCAGGCTGGTGCCTGCGAGTTGTTGCGCGAAGGACCACAGCCCGTCGTGCGCGCTCATCGTCAAGCGCATATCGGTCAAGCCCATGGCTTGGCGGCCACTGCCGTCTTCGATGAAGAGGTCGCCACTGCGGCGCTCGAACACCAGGTCGGCATCAAAACGCGGGCCCGCTTGGATGTTGACGCTGGCTGCCAATCGCAGGTCGCCGCCCCATCCGGCGCCGGGCTGCAAGCGTGCCACGACGGGCGCGGCCGCGAAGGCGCTGACTTCAGCACGCAGCTGAAAACTTGGCCGCGCACCGCTGTTGTCGAGTCGAAAACCTTCCCACTGCAAGGTCACGCCGTCGGCCATGCGCAGTTGGCCGGGCTCGGCGATCACCTCGGTCAGCGCGCCTTGGGCTGAGAAACGCAGCTCGGCGCCCACGTTGCTGGTCTCGAACCACGGCGCGGTGTTGCCGGGCGTTTTAGTCTGACCGTCCCAGGCACCCAGGTTGAGCGACTGAAGGCGACCTTTCCAGGTGCCACCACCACCGCTGCGGCCTTCCCACCCGCCTTGCGCCGTGAGCTGACCACGGGTGCCGCTGGGTGGGCGAAGGCCCATCACGGTCTCGGTCCACGCGGGTGGTTTGACAGGCAGTGTGGCCGTCAGGTTCAACTGATGTTTGGTCAAGGTGCCTTGCAGATCAAGCAGGCCGTGTTCGATGGCCTGTGCACCGGAGGTCAATCGTGTCACGTCCAACTGTAAGTTCAAGGGCTGATCACTGGCGGTGTCAATGCGCCACTGGGCACTCCCCTGAGCCACGCGCAGCGCATTGCCTTGCCGCTCGTCAACGCGCAGGCCTTGCAACTGAGCTTGGCCGGTGCTGCGCATGTCCGGCCAGCGGCCTTCGCCCACGATGCTGGCGCTGCCTTGGCCTTCGCGCATCGTCCAGTCATCCAGCGCGGGCCACAGCCGCGCCAGGGGTGCCAGCGCACCCAACTGGGTGAGGGTCAACTCGGCGCGCAACTTGTCGGTATCGCCCGGGCCCAAGGGGTCGGCACGGACGTCAAAACGCAATTGGTTGCCAGCCGCTTGCAGTTCGCCCTTCAAGTTGCTGGGCGCTTGCGCAGGGCTCGGTGTTTGTGTGAGGGTGAGCGCCGCTTGCACGGGCACACCGGCCAGCAACGAATCACTCACCCGCAGACTGCCACTGCCCACCACGGTTTGCGCCAAATGCAGCCAGCCCTTGCTGACGCTGATACTGGGTAGCTGAAGGACAAGTTGCCAATCGGCAGACAAACGGTGCGTGCCTTGGCGCCAAGCCGAGTCTGCGCCGCCCGGCCACCAGGGTACGGGGTCAAAGTTCTTCAGCGTGCCTTCGCTGTTGACCGTCCAACCCTGGTTGCCAGAGCGTTGTGCAAGGGCCTGCACTTGGGCTGTGGCGGTGCCGCTTGAGGCACGCAGTTGGCGCAGCTCGACGCGTTGCGCTGTGATAGTCGTGTCAAACGTTAATTGCACGGTTTGTTCTGAACGCTCGGCGCGCTCTGAACGATCCATGCGGCCATCGAGCGTGCCGCTCAGCTCAAGCGACGGCGCGGCGGGTGGTGGCGCCGCTTGCCCATCGGGTGAAGGCAGGCCGCGCCAGGTGAACTTCAAGGGACCTGACAAGGTCATGCTTGATGCCCGGTTATCCAGCTGATGCGGGCGCAGTTCGGCCACCGTGGTAGCCAGGCTCAGCGCATGGCCGCGCCAGTCGCCCGTGCCGCGCCAGTGCCCGGCGTTTTGCTGGCCCTGGCCCAACACGACGTCAAAACTGCTGATGGTGACCTGATTGCGGTCTTTCAAGGCGCCGCGCAAGACCAGGTCCATGCGGCGAACGGGCAGGTGCTGCTCGTCCCAGCGGCCAGGCAAAGCGTTGTCGAGGCGGACGGTGGCGTTGATGGGTGCATCCAGCGCACTGCTTTGCACTTCGACATGACCCGACAAGGCCGTGGTGGGCCAGCTGTGGCTGAAGGCCGCGAGGTTGAGCCCTTGCGTTTTGGCGCTCAGGGCGGTCAATGGCCAGGGTGCGAAGGTGCGCAGTGTGGCGCGAAGCTCTGTTTTTAACGTTCCACCTTGCTCTGCCAAGCTCCCTGCGGCTTGCACCTTGCCTTGCAAGTTGGCTTGAACGTCAAAGGCCAACAAGTTGCCTGTGGCGTTGATGTCAGCCACCCACGCGGGTTCGGTGGTGTTGGTCACCGCAACGGCGCGTGCCGTTGCGCGCAGGGCAAAGGGTGTGTCTGTACCCAGCTCCGCGTCGCCGGTGATGTGCGCCCGCTCCCAGTCAAAACTTGCGTCATCGATGCGCAGCGCGGCGCCTTCGCGCGCGCCGACCGTGACGCGCGCCAGCACTTGGCGCAGGGCAGGCAAATCACCGATCAGAAGGGTTTGAATTTGCAGCTTGTCGAGCTGCATCCATAACGGCGCATGCAGCGACGCTGGAGGGAGCTTGTTTTTGGGCGGATTCAGAGTCGCGACGACTTGGTTGGCCGAGAGGCTTTGCACATGCAGGCCGATCCAGGCGTCACTGTTGGGGCGCCACTGCCAGCGCAGGCCGTCGACCACCA
>JAYVRO010000273.1:0-5424 GCA_043776165.1 Rubrivivax sp.
CCTGGTCTGGAAGCGGCCTTGGGCCAGAGTGTCGTGGTCGACTACAAACCCGGCGCCGGCGGTGTGCTGGCTGCACAAGAGCTCACACGCGCTGCACCCGACGGCTACACACTGCTGATTGCCAACGTCGGGCCGTTTTCCATTGCGCCCTACCTGCAAAGCAAGATGCCCTACGACCCCGTCAAAAACTTCAGCTACATCGGGCAAATTGCAGAGACCAGCTACGTAGCCACCACGCGCGTGGATCACCCGGCCAAAGACTTGCGTCAGTTTGTTGACTGGGCCAAGGCCACTGCGGGCAAAGCCAACTTCGCCTCGGGCGGCCCGGGGTCGTCAACGCACTTGTGCGGTGAGTTGCTCAACAGCGTGGCCGGCTTGGAACTTCTGCACGTGCCGTACAAAGGCAGCGCGCCTGCGGTGACCGATCTCATTGGTGGGCAAACCCACATCCTCATCGACGCGGGCAGTGTGCTCTTGCCACACATCAAGAGCGGGCGGCTCAAAGCCCTGGCCGTCACCGGCACGCGACGCGACCCCAACCTGCCCGACGTGCCCACGGTGGCCGAGCAAGGTTATGCGGGCTTGCAAGCCAGTGGCTACCAAGGTTTGGTGGGCCCGGCTGGCTTAACGAATGAAGTGACGCAGACGCTGGCGGCAGCCTTGCGCACTGTGCTGAGCAACGACGACGTTCGTGCCAAATTTGCCGCGGGTGGCGCTGATGTGAACACCCGCGGCCCGCAAGAGTTTGCCGCCCACGTGAAGGGTGAGAGCGAAAAGTGGGCTGCGCTCATCAAGCAGCGCGGCATCAAGCTGGATTGAGCACTTGGCTCGCGGGGCGTGGGTGGCAGCGGCTTGGCAACCGCCGCACGACCGCCGCAAGACCGCCACACACCCGCCACCTAGCGGCAACGCGCACAAGCTGCGGGAAAATCATCCTTTCACCAACCGGTTCCAACATGCCCTTACCCGCGCCCGCCACTGCCCGAACCGCCTCACACCAGCGCACGATGACCGTGCGCGCCTACAAGCGCGACGATGACCTGTGGGACATCGAAGGCCACCTCACCGATGTATGGCCAGAGCCCGTGTCCAAAGCCGCAAGTTTGCTGCCTGCGGGCGAGCCCATGCACGCCATGTGGCTGCGCTTGACGGTGGACGGCACGGCCACCATCGTGGCCGCGCAAGCCGTGACTGACGCCGGCCCTTATGACAGCGCTTGTGCTGCCATCACCCCCGACTACAGCAAGCTCGTGGGCGTGCAAATAACGCGTGGCTACCGCGACGCCATCCGCCGTTTGCTCGGCCGCACCGCAGGTTGCACGCACCTGAACGAGTTGGCCGGCGCGATGGGCAGTGCGGCCATGCAAGCCATGTGGAACGACATGAACGACGAGACAGACACAAAACCCAGCAGCGTTGACGGCTGTCACGCGCTCAAGTCAGACGGCCCGCAGGTGGCAAAGTTCTTTCCGCGCTGGGCGCGCAGTGACAGCTGAGGCCCTGGCTACTGCCAATTCGGTGTCTGCAACAGCACGCTCCATCGTCGGCAGGTTCAGGACGACGTCATCGTGGCCACGCGCCACAGTAGGCCCACGCCCGCTGCCGCGATCAGCAGCCACACGGCCCTGATGGCCTGCGGCCCTGACAAGCGCGTGTGAAGCCGACTGCCAATGAAGTAGCCCGTCACGGCGGCCGGCAGCAGCAAGGCCGCCAGCATCAGCAGGCCGGGTTGCGCGTAAAAGCCCGTTGCCGTGAACATCACCAGGCGCAGCCAACCGGCGGCAAAGATCAATGCCGCCACCGAGGCGCGCAACACGTTTTTGTCGCTGATGCGCCGCGCCAGGTAACTGGCGTAGATCGGCCCGCCGGTGCCGTACATGGCCGTGAAAGCGCCACCAAACAGGCCCGTTGGCGCGGCCCAACCAGCGGCCAGGGGCACCTGAGTCGGTCGACGTAGAAGGTTCCAACTCGCATAGAGCAGGGCGAAGCTGCCAAGCACGGCCAGCAGCCACCGTTCGGGCGCATTCGCCAACAGGTAGACACCCGCCACCATGCCCACCAGCAAGAAAGGCACCAACCGAAGCAGTTCGGGCTTGTCGACGCTGCGGTGGCTCTTCAGCCCCAGCAGCAGCCCGGCTACGAGGTCAAACAACAGCATCAGCGGCACGGCCATGCGCAGCGGCATGAACTGCGCCAACAACGGGATGGCGACAATGACGGCGCCAAAGCCAGTGAGGCCGTAGACGGTGTAGCCCAACGTGATGGCTGCGGCAGCGGCCAGCAAGGTGGTCCAGGGCAGATCGAGCACGTCGGCTCAGCGCTTGATGACCGGGGCGGGCACGCCTTCGATCATGACGTTGATGCATGCCGGCTGGCCCTTGGCCTGCGCCGCCAGTGCAGCCTGCGCTGTGGTCGCCATGTCAGCGGGGTGGGTGACGAGCGCACCCCAGGCGCCGAAGGCCACCGCCACCGCGTCGTAGCGCGAGGGGTTCAACTCGCAGCCCAGCAAGCGATCCGCGCCGAAATCGCGCAACTGGATCTGGTATTCGGCGTTCCAGCGTGCGTCGTTGCCGATCACCGCCACGAACCCCAGGCCGTAGCGCACGGCAGTGTCGAACTCGGCGATGTGAAAGCCCACTGTGCCGTCCCCCATCACCGCCACAACCGGGGCCTTGGGTTGCGCCACGCGCGCGGCCAGCGCATAGGGCAGGCCCGAGCCGATCGCGCCCGCCACGCCGTTGTTGACGCGGTGCGGTGCGCTCAGGCAGGCCATCGCCCACTGGCCGATCTCGCCGCCATCGCACACCAACACGGCGTCGGGGTGGCTGTCGAGCAGGGCCTGCAGCGGCCCGAGCATCTGCACCGGGTGCAGCCGCTCGGGCATCTCCGAACGTGCGTCATGCCACGCCACCGGGCGGTAGGCGATGGCACTGCGCACGTCGGCCAGCCAGGCCGTGCTGCTGTGCTGGCCGGTGGCGGTTGCCACGGCGGTCAGGGCCTTCAATGCGCCATGCGCATCGGCGCAGGCCGTGAGCGCCAAGCGAACACCCAATGCTTTGCGCGTGCGCTCAAACTCGGCCAGTTCTGCGTCGATCTGCATCACGGCTGCATCGGCAGGGAACGGCGCCTCGCCGAACTTCAGCGTGAAGTCAACGCGCTTGCCCAGCAGCAGCACGGCGTCGGCTAACGCCAGCATCTGCGCAAAGGCGCCCAGGCTGGCATCGGCCACACCGCGCGGGCTTTCCATGCCCACCACCGGGATGCCGCTGGCGGCTTCCAATGCAGCCAGCGCTGCGCGGCCCGGGCGCGTCATGGTGGCCGGGCCTGCCAGGATCAGCGGGCGCTTGGCGCGGGTCAGGCGCTGCATCACCTCGGTGGCCACGGCGGCGTCCAGTGGCAGCTCCTCGCGGTCGAAGGCGGCGGCATCGGGCAAGGCGGCCGTGAAGACGTTTTCAAGCACGTCGGTGGGCAGGCTCAAGTGCACCGGCCCAGGGCGGCCTGACCGTGCGATGCGCATGGCACGCGCCATGTCCTCAGCCACGGTGTCAGCGCTCTCGCAGACCCAGGCCGCTTTGCACAAGGGCGCGGCCATCTCGGCCTGGCGCATCTCCTGGAAGGCGCCGCGGCCCAGTTGATCGTGGGGCGCATGGCCCGACAGCAGCAGGACGGGTGCTTCCGCCATCGCCGCCGTGTACAGCGCCGACACCGCGTTGGCATGACCCGGTCCGCCCGTTACCAGAGCAATGCCCACCTGCCCGGTGATGCGCGCATAGGCGTCGGCCATGTGCACGGCAGCGGCCTCGTGGCGGGTGTGGATCAGCGCCAGGCCCGAACCGATGGCGGCGTCGAACACCGCCATGATGTGGTTGCCTGACAGGGTGAAGACTTGCGTCGTGCCCGCGATGCGCAGCGCAGCGACCAAGGCATCGGCGCCGCGGTGCTTACCTGCGGTTAAAGAGGTGGGCATTGAAGACGGGGGCATCGTGGTGGGCACAGCGGTTTGCGTTCTGCGGGAGGACTACTTGAGCTCGATTTGCAGCTGGCGACCCAGCCGCTCGTAGACACCAAATTGCTCGCTGGCAAAGCGCTCGGTGTCCAAAGGCGACAGCACGCGCGGTGTGCTGCCGGCCCGTTCGGTGGCGGCGATCCAGCCAGCATCTTTGGCGGCTGCGTTCAGCACCTCAATCCAGCGATCAACCACCTCTTTGGGCAAGCCGGGTGGGCCATACAAGGCGCTCCAGCCGACGATGGCTTCGAGCTGTGGGTAGCCCACTTCGCGCGCCGTGGGCACATCGGGCAGGTCCTTCAGCCGCTCGGGGGTGGTGGTGAGCAGCGCACGCAGCTTGCCCCCTTTGATATTGCCGATCAGGGACGTCAGGTTGCCGCAACTGAAATCGACTTCGCCCGACAACACTGCCAGAGCCGCTTCGCTGCCGCCCTTGTAGGCAATGTGCACGGCAGCGTCTTTGCCCAGCTTGAGCACGTCAAACAGCAGTTGCGGGCCGAAGTTCAGGATGGTGGCTGCGCCCGCCGTGCTGTAGTTCAGTTTGCCTGGGCTGCTGCGCAGCGCCGCGATCAGGTCGACCAGGTTGCGGTAGGGGCCGTCAGCGCGCACGGCGCAGACCAGCGGGTTGAGCTCCAGCAAGCCGATGAACGTGAAGTCGTTCCACTTGTAGCCCAAGCCCTGTTGCAAGGCCGGCAGCACGACCTGGGAGCCCACCCGCGCGAGCAGCAAGGTGTAGCCGTCAGGCTTGGCCGCGCGCACGAACTGTGAGCCGATGGCGCCACTGGCGCCTGCCCGGTTCATCGGCACGATGGGCTGGCCGAGCACACGCTGGGCCACCGGTGCGAGGTTGCGCGCGGCGATGTCAGAGTCGCCGCCCGCACTGAAGGGCACGACCAGGGTGATCGGGCTTTGCGGATAGGTCTGGGCCTGCGCGGACGGGCCGAGTACCAGGCTGAGTACCAATCCGAGTGCGAGGCCAGCGATCGACGTCAGGCTGCGGGTGAAAGGCGTCATGGATGTTTCCTTCGGTTGTTTTTCATGAGGCATCCCGCAACCTCACGGTGCGCTCGCAGCCTCTTCGCTCAGGATCGACTCACCCGGTTTCACACGTGTGAAGTGCACCGGCTCGCGGCGCAGTTGCAGCGCCCCGCCCTGCTGCGTGATGACGATGTAGGTCGACTCCATCAGGCTGCCGGCTGCGGGGTGGTCTTCGCGGAAATGCGCGCCGCGCGAGTCCTCGCGTGCCAATGCCGAGGTGGCGATGACACGGCTGACGGCGATCAGGTTTTTCAGGTTCAGCCAGTCGTGCCAACTCAGGTTGAAGGCACGATCATCGTCAGGCACGCCAGTCATCGCCAGTTGCGCGTCGAGCTCGTCAAGCGTGCTCAAGGCCCGCTGCAAACCAGCAGCGGTGCGCA
>JAYVRO010000274.1:0-5408 GCA_043776165.1 Rubrivivax sp.
GGGCCCGAGAGCAAGTCTTTCACGAGCTTGCTCTGCTCTGCTGACATCTGCGCCGGGTCCAGCAGGGGAAAGCGTTCCGAGCCCTTGTCTTGCACCTGAGCAGACGTTGGCGCCAGCACGCTGCCTGACGTCAAACCACCAGCCATCTGTTGTTTGTTCATGCTTGTTTTCAGTTGTTGACATTTCAGTTGAGCTAAGTGCAGCCTGAGCCATCGCGCTTGCAATGGCTGTAGCGATGGTGACACCGATGCGCCACCGACACAGCAGCGGGTTTTTGCTAGGGCAGCACGCGACCCGGGCGGCAAATCATGCGGCTCCCGCAATCCCACATGGAGAGACAAACATGAACTTCAAAACCGTCGGCACGCTCGGTGCCTTGACGCTGGCTTTGAGCTTTGGCGCCGTGGCGCAGTCGACTTGGTATCCCAGCAAGTGGGGCCCCAATGACGAAATTGGCGCGGCCAACTACATGACACCTGCATTGGCGCTGCAGGCCTCGAAATTGGTGACCACGGGCAAGGTGTATTCGCTGGGCATCACGGTCAACACGACTACCCCGGCTTACCCGCCGCGTACGTGCTCAATCTACATCGTGCAGCCAGGGCAGCAGGGCGCCTCTGAAGGCCTGGGCCCCACCAAGACGACCTACAACGATGACATCCTGAACTGCTGGAACGGCATTGGCACGCAGCTCGATGGCCTGGGCCACATCGGTGTGGGCGAGCGCTACTACAACGGCAACAAGTGGCAAGACTTTGCCAACATCAGTGGCTTGAAAAAGCTCAGCACCGACAAGGTGCCGCCTTTTGTGGCGCGCGGTGTGGTGCTGGACATGGCGGCCCACTACGGTGTGGACGTGGTCAAAGAAGGCACGGCTTTCAACAAGGCCGAAATCGAGGCGGTGGCCAAAAAGCAAGGCATTGAGATCCGCCAGGGTGATGTGGTGATCTTCCACACGGGCTGGCTCAGCCTGATAGAAAAAGACCCCAAGCGTTTTGGCTCGGTGGAGCCTGGCCTGGGCCGTGAAGGCGCGCGCTATTTGGTGAGCAAAGGTGTGGTGGCCGTGGGCGCCGACAACTGGGCTGTCGAGGCCATCCCCTTTGAGCCCGGGGCTGGTGTCTTTGAAGTGCACCAGATCTTGTTGCCCATGAGCGGCACTTACATCCTCGAGAACATCAATACCGCCGAACTGGTGAAGGACAAAGCCTGGGAGTTCATGTTCGTGCTCGGGCACAACAAGTACCAAGGCGCCGTGCAGTCGATGATCAACCCGGTAGCGATCAGATAGCGCGCGGTGCTTGCCTGCACCAACACCCCACGGGCGCGCCACTTGGCGGCGCGCCCGTGCTCGGTTGGGTAGTCGGCATCACAACCGGCTGACGCCCAAGACATGGCCCACAAGTTGGCCATCCACGTACAGCGCGCCCTCAGGGGCTCCTGCGTCGGCGTGGTATTCCAGCACTGGGTAGTGCGCGCGGCGTGCGGCCACTTGGCGCTGCTGCATGCGCCGCGCCAAACGGCTCAAACCCAGACCTACCCAGCGCAGCCCTGAGGCAGCAAAACGGCGCGCTTCGAACGCGCCGGGCGAATAAACAAAACCTTTGCTTTGCATGGTGTGTACTCCAGCGCTCACGCAAAGGGCTTGTTGATGCGCCCGCATGCGTTGAGCAAACATTTTTCATGTGACGTGATGTTTGTGTCGTGGGTGGTCAAGGCTGCCCAGTTCCATGCGCAAGGCATGGTTCTGGGCTTGGCGCTTGGCACCGGTTGACGCAGCGTGTGAGCCCGCGCCGCTTTGCGCGCGTGCGCCAAATGGGTTGCGTGGCTTGCGTGCAGGAATGACCAGGGTCTTGAACATCGTGTGCTCCTAGGGTTGGAAAAGGGGAACTTGCAATTCAACCCGGGACGAGTTGAATTGCGCAAATGATAAAGACACGTTTATCAATGCGCAAGTGACGTGCATCACACTGCGTCCCCTGTTGTGGGGAGGACACAGGCGGCAGTGGAACTACTTCTTGCGCTTGAGCGGCGCGATGCCTGACTGCGTGCGCTGCCACAAGGACAGCGCTTCGTCGTCTGTTGCACGTGGCGCGGTGCCGGCCTTGGACAGCGCTGGTGATCTGCCCGCCAAAGGCGCCGCTGCCGACGGTTTGCCCGCTGCGGCGGGTGTCAGCACTTCACCCAGCAAGTCGAGCAGTCGCGTTTTGGCGCGCTCGGGGTGGCGCCGGTAATAGGTAAGCACCAGGCCCACGATGAAGCGCTCGTCGGCGTCGCGGGGCAGGTTGTCGTCGGTGGCTGCGGCGCCTGGTGTGGCGACTGCAACAGCAGCGGCCGCCGAGAGCGGCGCGTTGTCCTCGTCGTGCGGCAGGTCCATCCAGCCCACGGGCTTTTTGCAAGTTTGCTCAAACTGCCGCGCCAGTCGCTCGCCAATTTGACGTGAACGGCCCTTGATCTGGCTCCAATAACTGGGTTGAATTTGCAAGCGTTCAGCGAAGCGCCCTTCCAGGCCACGCAGCGTGGCGGCGTCGGCGTGGCGCGCGGTGTGGCGCACAAACTCATCGAACAGCGCCAGCGCGTTGTTCAAACGCACTTGGGCCAGGTCTTTCGGGTGCAGGGGCATTGGTGGCGATTTTAGGGCGCCGCTGATAAACACGGCTTGATCAAGCGGGTCAGCAGTTTGGCGTTGCTGGGTTGCCGCCTTGTTTACTTGCCCAAGCCCATTTATTTACCCAAGCCCATCTGTTTGCCCACTTCGGTGTAGACCTTGGTGCGTTCTTTCATGAAGGCGTCCATCTGCGCCAGGTCCACGTTCACCAGCTCAAACCCCGCCTTGGCGGCAAGCTGCTGCATCTCGGGCTCAGTGTTCAGCGCGGCATACAAGTCGGCCAGTTTTTTGCGTTGCTCTGGTGATGCGCTCTTGGGCACACCAATGCCACGAAAGGCGCCGTCCACCCAGTTCACGCCCAGCTCTTTGAAGGTGGGCACATCGGGCATCAACGGGTGGCGTTTGTCCATCGCCACGGCCAAGCCGCGCACCTTGTCTTTTTGGCTGATGGCAAAGGCCGTGTAGGTCATGGCGCCGTGGATGTGTTGGCCGAGCACGGCCATGGTCATGTCGCCCGTGCCCTTGTAGGGCACGTAGCTTGTCTTCACGCCGAAGGCGGCGTTCAAGCGCTCGTGTGCTGCGTGGTTGGCTGAGTTCAAACCCGAGCCCCCGATGTTGAGCTTGCCCGGCTCGGCCTTGGCGGCCTTGATGAAGTCGGCAAAGTTTTTGATGGGGCTTTGTTCTGGCACCACCAACAGGTCGGGCGTGTAGTGAAACCAGAACACCGGCGTGATGTCCTCGGTTTTGTACTGCACGTTGCCTTCCATGGGTTGCAGCACGATGTGCGGCAGGTTCACGCCCACGATGTTCAAGCCGTTGGCGCTCTCAGACGGCAACTGGTTCATGGTGCCCCACATCAACGCGCCACCGGCACCGGCCTTGTACTGAATGATGGTCTCGATGGCGGGGCACTTTTTCTTCAGCACGACTTGCTGATGGCGCGCCGAAAGGTCCGACTCCCCACCCGGCGGAAAGGCCTGCCAGTACAGGATGTTTTTGTCAGGGCAGGTCTGACCCCAGGCCGTGAAGCTGGCGCCAGCGGCCAGGCACAACAGAACAAGGCGAGGCCAGGCCAAGCGTGACCAAGCAAAGCCCAAGAACGATGCTGAAATCATGGTTCGTCCTATTCGTGTGATGTGAATTGTTAGCGATAGATTCAACGCGTGAGATGCTGGCAAACCGCAGCGGTCACCTGCACGGTGGTGGCGGTGCCGCCCAGGTCGCGTGTGTGCAGTGTGGGGTTGGCGGTCACGGCTTCGATGACGGCCATCAAACGGGCGGCGGCAGCGGCTTCACCCAGGTGCTCCAGCATCATCACGCAGGACCAGAAGGTGCCAATCGGGTTGGCCAGGCCTTGGCCCATGATGTCAAAAGCTGAGCCATGGATGGGCTCGAACATGCTGGGGTAACGCCGCTCGGGGTCGATGTTGCCGGTGGGCGCAATGCCCAGGCTGCCGGCCAGCGCGGCGGCCAAGTCGCTCAGCACATCGGCATGCAAATTGGTGGCCACCACGGTGTCGATGCTGGTCGGGCGCATGACCATGCGCACGGTCATGGCGTCCACCAATTCCTTGTCCCAAGTCACCCCGGGGAATTCGGCCGCCACGCTGCGCGCGATCTCATCCCACATCACCATGCCGTGGCGTTGGGCGTTGCTTTTGGTGACCACGGTCAGGTGTTTGCGCGGCCGCGACAAGGCCAGCTTGAAGGCAAAACGCATGACCCGCTCAACCCCCACGCGCGTGAGGATCGAGACATCAGTGGCCACCTCGATGGGGTGGCCTTGGTGCGCGCGCCCGCCCACACCGGCGTATTCGCCTTCGGAGTTTTCACGCACGATGACCCAGTCCAGATCACTGCGTGCGCAGTGCTTCAGCGGGGTGCTGATGCCGGGCAAGATGCGCGTGGGCCGCACGTTGGCGTACTGATCAAAGCCTTGGCAAATCTTCAAGCGCAAACCCCAGAGCGTGATGTGGTCGGGGATGTGCGGGTCGCCTGCTGAACCAAAGAGGATGGCGGCTTTATTGCGCAGTGCATCCAGGCCGTCGGCGGGCATCATCTCGCCGTGCGCGCGGTACCAGTCACCGCCCCAGCCGAAGTCTTCAAATTCGAACTGGAAAGTATCGAGCGCGCGCGCCAGCGCCTGCAAAACCTCGACTCCGGCAGGCACGACTTCTTTGCCGATGCCGTCCCCGGGGATCGTGGCGATTGCGTAGGTTTTCATGGGGGCGAGGATAGGGCCCTAGCTACTTCGTCGGCACCGCAAACACCGCCACGGCCGCGGCCTTGCCTTTGAACTGCACGGCGTCCATCGCCAGGGTGGCCACGCGCTCGGCCAAGGCCGCTTGGGTGTCACCGTCGATCAGAACAGCATGCCCCACCTCTTTGGTGTGCGCCTCCAGCCGCGCGGCCAAGTTCACGGTGTCGCCAATGCAGGTGTAGGTGGCGCGCTGCTGTGTGCCGGTGTAGCCGGCAATCACTTCGCCACTGGCCACGCCAATGCCGATGGCGATGGCGCGCTTGCCAGCAGGCTCACGCTCGGCGTTGAGCAGCTCGATCATCTCGATCATGTCCAGCGCCGCGCGCACAGCGGCCAGCGCGGGTTCCTCCAGCGGTAGCGGTGCACCAAAGATGGCCATCAAGCCGTCGCCGATCATCTGGTTGACGACGCCGCCCTGGCCGCTGATGGCGTCGAACATCAGCGTGTAGTAGGTGTTCAGCAGCTCGATGGTTTCTTCGGGCGGCTGTGTTTCGACCATCGACGTGAAGCCGCGGATGTCGGCAAACATCACGGTGGCGTGCA
>JAYVRO010000275.1:0-5394 GCA_043776165.1 Rubrivivax sp.
CAGCAAGGCGCGGCGCTGTGCTTCGGCGACCTTCGGCCAGACGATGACGTTGACCGCGCCGGTCTCGTCTTCCAGCGTCACAAAAACCACGCCCTTGGCCGTTTCTGGCCGTTGGCGATGGGTGACGATGCCGCTGGCGCGCGCCAGGCGGCCACTGGGGAAATCACGCAGCACCGACGCGGGTTGCACTTTGAAGTGACTCAATGCGCCGCGCAGCAGGGCCACCGGGTGGTGGGTCAGGCTCAGGCCCGTGGCGTGGTAGTCGGCCAGCACGGTTTGCGCGGCGTTGGGGGCGAGCAAATCGGCGGCGTCCTCAAAAGTGCGTGTGGCCTGCAGCAGGGGCGTGGCGCGGGTATCCACACCGGCCACCGCCCAGGCGGCTTGGTGGCGGTGCCCGGTGATGGCCACCAGCGCGTCGGCCTGGGCCAAAAGCGAGAGCTGATGTGCGTCAAGCTGGGCGCGGCGAGCCAGGTCTTCGGGGCTCACGAAGGGGGCGTCGTGGCGTGCGGCAACGACGCGCAAGGCGGCCTCTTCTTGCAAACCGCTGATGCGGTTCAGACCCATTCGCACGGGCCACAGGGCTTGGCCACTGCGCTCCAAACCCGACTCCCAGCCGCTCAACGTGACGTCCACGGGCAAGACCACCACGCTGTGCTCTTTGGCGTCACGCACCAACTGCGCGGGGGCATAAAAGCCCATGGGTTGGCTGTTCAAGAGCGCGGCCAAAAAAGCGTCGGGGTGATGGCGCTTCAACCACGCGCTGACATACACCAGCAAGGCAAAACTGGCGGCATGGCTCTCAGGAAAACCGTACTCACCAAACCCTTCGATCTGCTTGAAGATGCGCTCGGCAAACGCCAGCTCGTAGCCTTTGGCCACCATGCGGCCCACCAGCCTTTCATGAAATGGGCCGAGGCCCCCTTTGCGCTTCCAGGCCGCCATGGCGCGGCGCAATTGGTCGGCTTCACCGGGGGTGAAATCAGCGGCCAAGATGGCGAGCTGCATCACCTGTTCTTGGAAGATGGGCACACCCAGGGTGCGCGATAGCGCTTGGCGCACTTCGCTACTCGGGTAGTCCACCGCTTCTTCGCCGCTGCGCCGGCGCAAATAGGGGTGCACCATGCCACCTTGAATGGGCCCGGGCCGCACGATGGCGACTTCAATCACCAGATCGTAAAAACAGCGCGGTTGCAAGCGCGGCAGCATGCTCATTTGCGCACGGCTTTCAACCTGGAACGTACCCACGCTGTCGCCTTCGCACAGCATTTGGTAGGTGGGTGCGTCTTCAGCCGGCACCTCTTGCATGACGAAGGGTTGCTCGGCCTGGCGGCCCAACTTGTCACCCACAAAATTAAGCGCACGGCGGATGGCGCTGAGCATGCCCAGCGCCAGCAAATCGACCTTCAACAAACCCAGCGCGTCGAGGTCGTCTTTGTCCCACTGGATGACGCTGCGCCCGGGCATGGCGGCGTTTTCAACGGGCACCAGGCGCGAAAGATCTTCACGCGCGATGACAAAACCGCCCGGGTGCTGCGAGAGGTGGCGCGGAAAACCGATCAACTGCTGCGTGAGCTCCACCCACAGGCGGCACAAGCTTGACTCGGGATCAAAACCGTTTTCGCGCAAGCGATCGACGCTGATGCGGCCGCCGCCGGCGCCGGGCCGCCCCAAGCCGGCGGACGCCCCCTCGGGGGACAGTGCCGAAGGCGCGTGGGGGCCATCACTCCACCAATGCTGCGACTTGGCCACGCCGTCAATGCGCTCTTGGTCGATGCCCAAGGCCCTGCCCACATCACGCAGGGCAGAACGTGGGCGGTACGAGATGACCACACCGGTGAGCGCAGCGCGGTGGCGGCCATATTTGCGGTAGACGTACTGGATGACTTCTTCGCGGCGCTGGTGTTCAAAGTCGATGTCGATGTCGGGCGGCTCGTTGCGCTCGGCGCTGATGAAACGCTCAAAAAGCAGGCTCATGCGCGCCGGGTCGACCTCGGTCACGCCCAAGCAGTAACACACGGCCGAGTTGGCCGCGCTGCCCCGGCCTTGGCACAAGATGCCCTGGCTGCGTGCCCAGTGCACCAGGTCGGCCACGGTCAAAAAATAGGGCTCGTATTTGAGCTGCGCAATGAGCGCGAGTTCATGTTCAAGCGTGGCGCGCACGGCGCTGTTGACGCCTGCCGGAAAACGTTTGACGACGCCTTGTTCCGTCAATTCGCGCAACCAAGATGTTGGCGTCTGGCCTGGGGGGACGATCTCTTCGGGGTATTCATAACGCAGCTCGTCGAGCGAAAAAACGCAGCGCCCGGCGAACTGCAAGGTAGCGGCCAACCATTCAGGTCGGTAGATTGACGCGAGCCGGGTGCGCGCGCGCAAATGCGCTTCGGCGTTGGCCTGCAAGTCAAACCCGCCTTGGCCGACGGTGCAGCGCAAGCGCGTGGCGCTGAGCACGTCTTGCAAAGGCTTGCGCGAGCGTGTGTGCATGAGCACGTCGCCCACGGCCACGATGGGCAGGCCGGTGAGCGTGGCCACTTGTTGCACCACCTCGGCCAAGAGCGCGTCATGTGGGCCGTGCAGCAAGGGCAGCGCCAAGGCGCAGCGATCGGGACCGAACCAGGTTTTGAGCCACAGGGCTTGTGCGAAGAGGGTTTCAAAAAGCGGCGCACGGGTGGGTGATGCCGGTGCTTCAGGGCGCAATTGGCGCAGGTCGATGGGTATCGCAGTGTTTGTGTTGTGTGGTTTGTCGACAGCATCACTTCTGTTACCCACGGCAGTGCGCAGCGTCGACGTGGTCATGAGCAAGGCCAAACAGTCAGGCAGCCCTGCCAAGGTGGGCAGGTTGGGCACGCGGCCTTCCACGTCGGACATCAGGGCCACATAACTGCCCTTGGCCGCGCGGCGGCGTGCGACCGTGATCCACTGCGCCAAGTTGCTGTAGCCACGGCGCGTTTGCGCCAGGATGGCCAAGTGCGGGCCGGTGGGTTCTTCAGCGGCGGCGGCAGCAGCGGGTGCGGGCGTTGTCCTGGCGACGGCCTTGGGCGCACGCCCCGCCTTGGCACCGGGTTGTGGTGCAGACAAATGCATCAAGGCTCCGACGATCAAGGGCATGCCCAAGCGCTTGGCCTCGCAGTGCGCGCGCACCACACCCGAGAGCGAACATTCGTCGGTGATGGCCAGTGCCGCATAACCCAGCGCCTGCGCGCGCGCCACCAACTCTTCGGGCTGCGAAGCGCCCGTCAAAAAGCTGAAATTGCTGCGGCAAATCAGCTCGGCGTAACCGGGGAGCTGGTGCGCCGTGCGTGCGGCACGAGACGGCATGCCACACGCTCAGCGCAGGGTGTCGCGCCTGGGCCCCAGCGGGCGGGGCGGTTCGGCAGCGGCGCCGGCCTTGGCGCGCAAGCGTGGCAAGTCGCTGGCGATGTCGTGCAGATCGGCGTCGGGGTCGGGCAACGGGTACTCGGCTGTGTCGCCCTCGCTGTCGTCGTATGGGTCATCGCCATGACCGCCGCCATGACCATCGCCATAAAAGGGGCCACGCGCTGTGCCCGTGCTCAAGCCCTGGCGCATATCGTGTCCAGCAGGTGCGCCGGGTGGCGTGATCAAACTCGGCAGCAAACCGTCGAGCGGGCTGCGCACGGCGCCGCCGCCCATGCGCAGCACATGCGTGTAGATCATGGTGGTGCTCACGTCGGCATGGCCCAGCAGCTCTTGCACCGTGCGAATGTCGTAACCGGCTTGCAGCAAATGCGTGGCAAAGGAGTGGCGCAGCGTGTGCGGGGTGGCTGGTTTGCCCAGCGCAGCAGCATCAACACAACGTTTGAAGTGACGCTGAAACGTGCCCTCAACCAAGTGGTGGCGACGACGCTCACCACCGCGTGGATCGATCGCAGGCTCAGCCTGCGGGAAGAGCCAATACCAATTCCAAGATTCCGAAGCGCGCGAAAATTTGCGCGCCAACGCATTGGGCAACAGCACACCCGCCAAGCCCGCCGCGCGGTCTTCGCACCACATCGCGTGGCCGCGCGCCAGTTGCGCACGCAAAGGCTTTTCTAGCGACGCGGGCAGCATCACCACGCGGTCTTTGCCGCCCTTGGCTTGACGCACCACGATGGCGCGGCGCGCAAAGTCAATGTCCTTGATGCGCAGGCGAACACCTTCCAGCAAACGCATGCCCGTGCCGTACAACAAGCGCGCCAGCATGCCGTGCACGGCATCGGCCGCGTCAACCAAAGGCAGCAAGCGGCCCACCTCTTCATGCGACAGGACGGCTGGCAAATGGCGCAAAGACTTGGGGCGACCGATGTCACGCATCCAGGGCAAATCAATTCGCAAGACCTTTTGATAAAGAAACAAAAGCGCCGACAAAGCCTGCTTGTGCGTGGAAGGCGCGACGTCGCGTTCGGACGCAAGGTAAGTCAAAAACGCCTCGACCTCGGGTTGCGACATCTCAGACGGATGGCGCAAACCATGAAATCGAATGAAGGCTCGCACCCAGTACACGTAGGCCTCTTCGGTGCGGATGCTGTAGTGCAGGTAGCGCGCCTGCTGGCGCAGGGCGTCTAACAAGCGGGGCGGTGAAGAGGTTTCTGATGCGGGTGTTGAAGAGACCATGGGGTGCGCGCTCCGTCGAAAACTGTATGGATATACAGTATCAAAGATCGACCCCCACAGCAAGGCCATGAGCGAGGCATCATGAAAAAGTACGTCTACAACCACCGCCCAGTGATGAAAACCATCTGGCCGGGGCAACCAGGCAGTGTGGGGCCATTGCGCAGATATGGCAAAGACTTGGTGTGCGTCCGCTACCGGCACGATGCACAAGGAGATGTGCGCTACACGACCGTCGAGCTGATCATTGACCATGCCCCCATTCCAAGCCATGGCAGTGAACGGCGCCTTGTCAATGTGGACAAGATTGACGACATCAGATTGCGTGCAAGGGCGATTCAGCTAGGCGCCGAATGGCAAGCGCAAACGCGACAGTGGCGCATGTCGATCAAGACTGCAAAGGCTTTGGGTTTATTCGGCTGAACTTTCAGTTGGCAGCAACATTGCGAAGCTGGGGAAGCAAGAATATGCAGGGACATTGGCGCCAACCAAACTGCCAAATCCGTGCAGCCGAGCGCACCCAAGACCATCCTGCGGGCTGCTTACGTCAAAGGTTGTGGGATGCCAAGCTCATCATTGCGTTAAAAAAAGAACACTGAACTTCGGCGTCTTTGGCGGGTAAAAATCAAGGGGCAAACCCCGAAATCGTCAAATTAAAAATGCCCATAGACAGCCATGCCAAATGTCCATAGATTACTAGCAGTAGTCATCTGTTGCCATAGCTGGCAATGTGGCTTGTTGGCGATAACACGTTAGGCAGCGCTAAACGCGCAATACAAATTCATTTGG
>JAYVRO010000276.1:0-20350 GCA_043776165.1 Rubrivivax sp.
CCCGCGCCCTCTTGTGTCGCGCCATTGAAGTCGTCGTTGCGCGGCACGCCGCAGCTGCTGGCGCCATCGATAAAGGCCTCGATCAACTCATGTGGCTCGCCGATGTCGCTCACACCCACGGGGCCATCACCACCATGGAAGGCATTGCTGCCGCGTTGGTTATGTTCACTGCGCCGAAAGTAGGGCAACAAGTCGTTGTAGCCCCAACCAGTGTTGCCTGCCGCCGCCCATGCGTCGTAGTCCTCACGCTGGCCACGGATGTAGATGAGGCCATTGATGGCACTGGAGCCGCCCAAGGTTTTGCCACGCGGCCAGTAGATGCGCCTGCCGTTCATGTGAGGGTCGGGGTCGGTGTGAAAGCACCAGTTCAGCGAAGTGCTCCACATGGTTTTGCCATAACCAATGGGCAGGTGGATCCAGGGTGATGTGTCGCGCGGTCCGGCTTCAATGAGCAAGACGCTCACAGCAGGGTCTTCAGACAGACGAGCTGCGAGCACGCAGCCCGCCGAGCCTGCACCTACAACGATGTAGTCAAAGCTTGTCACTGAGTTCGGTGATGCACGCGGTGGATGTAAAAACTGAACATGCTGTTCCGATTTTTGCGTTCGCACAGTCTATTCAACGGCGACCCATGGCGCATTGCGGTGAACCCGCAATGGCAACGTGAAACGCGGGGCTTCCGTCCGGCACCCATCGCCCTTCGCCCTTCGCCTTTCGCCCATTACCAGTCACCTAGCGTGTAAGCTGCCCCGCACCACAGCTACCCGCGTACACCCCATGGACGGCCTGGCCGACGACAAACCTGCGAGCGGGTTGATTTATCCCTTTGACGCACCACCCGCGCGCGGCCACACGCTGCAAGTGCAGCCGGGTGTGCACTGGATTCGCATGCCGCTGCCCTATGCGCTGGACCACATCAACCTGTGGGCGTTGGAGGACGACGATGGCTGGGCAATTGTCGACACAGGTACCAGCACCGATGACAACGCCAAGGTCTGGCGCGAACTCTTCGCCCAGGCCGCCGACAACCGGCCCGTGACCCGCGTGCTGGTCACCCACATGCACCCCGATCACATTGGCATGGCGGGCTGGCTCACCCGCAAGTTTGGTGCGCGTTTGTGGATGACGCGCCTGGAATACCTGAACTGCCGCGTCATGGTGTCTGACACCGGCCGTGAGGCTCCGCCCGAAGGCACGGGCTTTTACGAGCGCGCAGGCTGGGTGCCGGCGGCCATCGAGACCTATCGGCTGCGCTTTGGCAACTTCGGCAAGCACATCCACAAACTGCCCGACAGCTACCGCCGCATCCAAGACGGCGAGTCCATCACCATCGGCAAGCGTGTGTGGCAGGTGGTCACGGGCAGTGGGCACTCACCCGAGCACGCCTGCCTGCATTGCCCAGAACTCAAGCTTTTTATCTCTGGTGACCAAGTGCTGCCGCGCATCTCGTCCAACGTCTCGGTGTACCCCACCGAACCCGACGCCGACCCGATGGGTGAATGGCTCGCGTCGCTTGAAAAGTTGCGCCGCGAAGTGAGCGACGACGTGCTCGTGCTGCCATCGCACAACGAGCCCTTTCATGGCCTGCATGCAAGGCTGGACCGCTTGCAACGTGGGCAGATGCGCGTGCTGGATCGGTTGCGGCGCACCCTGGCCGACCCCAAACGCGCCGTGGATGTTTTCGCCAGCCTGTTTGGCCGCCCGATCACACAAGACAACGTGGGCCTGCTGAGCATGGCCACAGGCGAGGCGATCGCCTGCCTGAACTACCTGTGGCTGCGTGATGAAGTGCGGCGGTGGGTGGGCGACGACGGGGCGTTTTGGTACTCGTCTCGTTGTTGACAGTCCTCGCTGATCAGTCCTGGCGCAGTTGCTCTCGCAGCTCCAGCAGCAGATCGCGCAGGTTCTGTGCCGCAGGAGAGAGCGAACGGTCGGCGTGAAAGAGCAGCGAGATCTCGCGCTGGATCACCGGGCCGGTCACGCTCTTGATCACCAGACCCAGTGCACGCGCCAGCCGCGACATCGAAGAGGTCATCACTGCCAGCCCTAGACCCGCCTCGACCATGCCCAGAATCGTGAGCGGCAGCGCCACCTCGTAATGGCGTATCAGGGTGATGCCCTCACGCGTTAGCGCTTCATCGAGTTGGGCGCGAACAGCGTTGCCCTGGGGCGGGCCGATGAGCGGGATATCTTTCAACTCATGCCAAGTCAACGCGCGCTTGCGCACCAGCGCATGGCCCGGTGGCATCACGACCACAAAGGTATCGGTGGTGAGCGGTCGCGCCAAAATATCGTGGCTCGCGACCACGGCCGAAGCCAGACCAAAATCAACCTCGCCCGAACGCACCTTTTCGATCACTTCGTGCTCGGTGACGTCGCTCAAATTCACCTTCACGCCCGGATACTTGACGGCGTACTGGCGGATCACACTGGGCAGCAGCAGCGCCGCCTGGAGCGATGCCGCAGCAACCGATACGCGACCGCGGCCCAGAGTGCGCAGTTGGCTGGAACTACCGATCACGCTGTCGAGGTCGGCCATCGCCTTGCGCGCCAAGGGCAGGATTTCAGCACCCGCCTGGGTCAACCGCAACATGCGCGTGTGGCGATCAAACAGGCGCAGGCCGAGGTTAACTTCCAGCTCGCGTACAAGGGTGCTCACTGAAGACTGCGACAAGCTCAAGCGTTCACCGGCGCGGGTGAAATGCTGGGCCTCGGCCACAGCGATAAAGGCACGCAGCTGGCGCAAAGTGACATTCATATCGGAAGACGATGAAATTATTCGAGTATGCCTATTTTGCGATGGGACATTAAGTGCAACCATGCCGCCCAGTGCTGCGCCTGTGCTGCCAGCCCCACCACGGTCGCAAACGAAGGAGAAATAGATGCCTGAATGCTCGTTGGTTTCCAAAGTTGTCAGGCGCGTGCTCGCCTCGGTCCTGTTCGCAGCCGCCGCCTTGCCCGCCGCGCAGGCGCAAGACAAGATCACCTTTGCCACCACCTGGTTTGCGCAGGCGGAGCATGGTGGCTTCTACCAGGCGCTCGCCACCGGCATCTACAAGAAGCATGGCCTGGACGTGACCATCAAGATGGGTGGGCCGCAAGTCAACGGCATGCAGTTGCTGTTGGCGGGGCAAAGCGACTTCATCATCAATTACGACTTTGCCGTGCTGCAGGGCATTGAGAAGGGCTTCCCGCTGGTCACCGTGGCGGCGCCTTTCCAGTTTGACCTGCAAGGCATCATGACGCGTGACGATGTGCCCAATCTGGCTGCACTGAAAGACAAGACGATCCTCGTCGCCGGCACCGGCACCACCTATTGGTGGCCGTGGGTAAAAAAGAAGTACGGCTATACCGATGCGCAGATGCGTCCGTATACCTTCAACCTGCAGCCGTTTTTCAACGACCCCAACATCGTGCAGCAGGCCTTCCCATCTTCAGAGCCTTACCAGGCCGACCAGAAGGGCATGAAGACCAAATTTTTCCGCTTCTCTGAAGAGGGCTACCCGCCGTATACCCAGGCGATCACGACGACGCAGAAGATGGTCAGCGAGCGACCCGATGTGGTGGCGCGTTTTGTCCGTGCATCCATTGAAGGCTGGAAGAGCTACCTCGATGATCCGGCGCCTGCCAATGAGCTGATCAAGAAAGACAACCCGAATATGACCGATGGCCAGCTCGCCTACGGTATCAAGACGCTCAAGCAGATGGGTGTGGTCAGCGGTGGCGATGCGGCCAAGAACGGCATCGGCACGATGAGCGATGAGCGCTGGAAAAAGACCGCCGACTTCATGAAAGAGTGGGGCCTGCTGAAGCCAGAAACCGATCAGCGCAAGGCCTACACCTTGCAGTTTGTGAAGGACGTGAAGGTTCTGCCTTGAGCGCAGTTGCGGCCATTGACACCGCGACGGTGCTGGAAGCCGATCGGGTAGAGAAAACCTACCCGAACGGCACCCATGCACTGGGCGGCACCAGCGCCAAGATTCAGCGTGGGGAGTTCGTCTCGCTGCTCGGACCTTCGGGCTGCGGCAAAAGTACCTTGCTGAAGATGTTCGCTGGTCTCGAAGCGCCCACATCGGGTCGCATCGTGCTGCGCGACGGCGACGATGCCGACAGCCTGGCGAGCGGCCATCGTTCGATGGCCATGGTCTTCCAGGAGGCCACGCTGATGCCCTGGGCACGCGTGGCCGAGAACGTGCGCCTGCCGCTCGATTTGGCGGGCATGCCTAAAGCCGAGAGCGAGTCGCGCGTGCACGACGCGCTGGAACTGGTTGGCTTGTCGCAATTTGCGCAGGTCTACCCGCGCGAACTGTCGGGCGGCATGCAAATGCGCGCATCCATCGCGCGCGCGCTGGTCGTGCAGCCGAGCATCCTGCTGATGGACGAACCCTTCGGCGCGCTCGACGAATTCACGCGCAATAAGCTCGACAGTGATTTGCACCAGCTTTGGGAGCAGCGCGGCTTCACGGTGGTCTTTGTCACGCACAGCATTTACGAGGCGGTTTTTTTGTCCAGCCGTGTGGTGGTGATGGCATCGCGCCCAGGGCGCGTGATCGCCGATGTCGCGATCGACGCACCACCGCACCGCGACGACAGTTATCGCGTCTCCAAGCCCTTTATCGACAACTGCCGCATCTTGTCAGAGCACCTCTCGCGCGCCAACCGCGGCGAGCGCTGAACGTCACATCGCGCGCCACATCAAGGACTGACATGAGCGCTGCCGAAACGGTTTCACAGCCAGCCCAAACAGGCCACCTGCTTGCCCATCCGAATGTCATTCGTGTGGTGGCACCCACGCTGCTCGGCGTGGTGCTGGTGGCGGTGTGGCAATTTGTCTGTACGACATTCGATGTGCCGGTATTTCTGGTGCCCTCGCCCAAAGCCATCGCGAGCACCTTGGTGGAGGATTGGGGTCTGTTGTCGTCGGCATTGGTAACGACCCTGAAGATCACCTTCCTCGCGTTCGCGCTGGCCGTGGTGCTGGGCGTTGCGGCGGCCTTTGCTTTCGTGCAAAGCCGCATCATCGAAATCAGCCTGTTCCCTTATGCCGTGATCCTGCAGGTGACGCCGATCGTGGCCATCGCACCGCTGATCATCATCTGGGTCAAGGCGCCGACCACGGCGATGGTCATCTGCGCCACCATCGTGGCACTGTTCCCCATCATCTCCAACACCATCCTGGGTTTGCGCAGCGTCAATCCTGGACTGATGAATTTGTTTCGGCTGAATCGCGCCTCGCGTTGGCAGACCCTTGTGCGTCTGCGCGTGCCCAGCGCCCTGCCCTACTTCTTTGGCGGGCTGCGCATCTCCAGTGGGCTGTCACTCATCGGCGCGGTGGTGGCCGAATTTGTTGCCGGCACCGGGGGCACAGCATCCGGGCTGGCGTTCCAGATTCTGCAGTCCGGTTTTCAGCTCAACATCCCGCGCCTGTTTGCCGCGCTGTTCCTCATCACCGCCACTGGCATCGTGCTTTTCAGCGCGATGGCGATGCTGTCGAAATGGGCGCTGGGCGGCTGGCATGAAAGTGAGCTGGGCTGATGGCCAGCTTGTTGATCCGCAATGCCGCGCATGTACTGACGGGGCTGCTCGGGGATGCGGCGGGCGGTGTGGCGCGCAGTACGGCATGCGACCTGCGCATTGCCGGTGGCGTGATCACCGAGATGGGGCGCGGCCTGGCGGCGGGCCCTGATGAACGCGTGTTGGATGCCAGCGATGCCGTCATCTACCCCGGCTGGGTGAATACGCACCACCACTTGTTCCAATCGCTGCTCAAGGGTGTGCCGGCCGCCATCAACGCCACATTGACACCGTGGCTCAAGGCCGTGCCTTATGCCTACCGGGGTGGTTTTGACGAAGCCACGCTGCGGCTGGCGGCACGCATCGGCATGGTCGAGTTGTTGCTGTCGGGCTGCACCACGGTGGCTGACCACCACTACATCTACTACCCCGGCATGGGCTTCGACCCATCCGCCGCACTCTTCGATGAAGCTCAAGCGCTGGGCCTGCGCTTCATGCTGCTGCGCGGCGGCGCGACACAGACCCGCGATGCCGAAGCGGGTGCACCGGCGCACCTGAAGCCCGAATCGCTGGACGCCATGCTGACTGCTGTGCAAAACACCGCCAGCCGTTTCCACCAGCGCGGACCACGCGCACGCACCCGCGTGGCGATGGCGCCGACCACGATCACGATCTCGTTGCGCACCGATGAACTCAAGCCGCTGGCGCGCGCCGCCCGTGCCATTGGCATCCCTTTGCATTCGCATTTGTCAGAGACCGTGAGCTATATCGAACACTGCCGCGCCAATTTCAATTGTCTGCCGCTTGAATATGCCGCTGAGCATGAATGGCTAGGTCCTGATGTGTGGTTTGCGCACCTCGTTCATTTGGCACCTTCAGAGCAGCAACTGCTGGCCCGCAGCGGTACCGGCATGTCGCATTGCCCACAGAGCAATGGGCGCCTGGGCAGCGGCGTAGCACCGGCACCAGCGCTGGCCGCGCTAGGCGTGCCGGTATCGCTGGGAGTGGACGGCGCAGCCTCCAATGAAGCCGCAGATATGCTGAGCGAGGCGCACCATTGCTGGCTGATGCACCGGGCACATGCCGGTGCAGCGTCACGTGCGCGGCCCGAAGGCAGCGGCGAGGCGGGTGCCGACGCCGTGACGGTTGAACAGATCATTCACTGGGGCACAGCAGGGGGCGCGCGGGTGCTTGGCTTCGACGGCGTGGGCACATTGCAGGTCGGCCAGGCGGCCGATTTGGCGGTGTGGCAGCTCGACGATCCGCGCTACTTCGGATTGCACGACACCGCACTCGCGCCGGTGGTCAGTGGTGCGCGCGCGAAACTGAAGTGGCTGCTCTCAGACGGTGAGATCGTGGTCGAAGACGATGCCATACCGGGCCTGGACATGGCCGAACTGCGCAGCAGCGCCCGGCAAGCGGTACTGCGCTTGAGCCGCCAATCGTCATAGCTTCAAAGCGTCAAAGCGTCATGGCGTCATGAAACCCTTCGAATATCTCGCACCGGCCACGCTTGACGAAGCCATCGCGCTACTCACGCGCTTCAAGGGCACTGTGTATGCCGGTGGCACGGATTTGCTGGTGCAGATGAAAGAGCACATTCGCCAGCCCAGCCACTTGATCGACATCAAGAAAATTCTTGGCCTGGATGAATTGACTTACGACGCACAGGATGGCCTGCGCATCGGCGCGCTGACCACCACGCGCGCGTTGGAGACGTCGGTCTTGGTGAAGCAGCATTACGCCAGCCTGAGTCAGGCGGTGACGCATTTCGCATCGATACAGGTGCGCCACCGCGCCACGTTGGTCGGCAATGTCTGCCGCGCATCGCCGTCGGCCGATAGCTTGCCGCCGCTGATCGCTGACGGCGCCGCGCTGGCCTTGCGCGGGCCGGGTGGCACACGCATCGTCGCCGTGGAAGATTTCTGCACCGGGCCTGGCAAGACCGTGCTCACCGCCGATGAAATGGTGACCTGTGTGCACGTACCGCCACCGCCGCAGCGCACCGGCAAGGCCTATATCAAACTCGGTCGGCGCGTGGAGATGGAACTCGCCACCGCAGGGGTGGCAGTGACGCTCACGTTGCACGGCAGCACCTGCCGTGAGGTTCGCATTGCGCTCGCTGCCGTGGCGCCCACACCGATACGCGCCAGGCATGCCGAGGCGCTGCTGCGTGGGCAAACGGTCAACGCCGGGCTGATCGCAGCCGCGGCGCTAAAGGCAAGCGAAGAAGCACGCCCGATTGGTGACGTTCGCGGCAGCGCCGACTATCGCCGCCAGATGGTGGTCGTGCTGACGCGCCGCGCGCTTGAGCAAGCCTGGGAGCGGGCGCAATGAAGAGATCCATCTCGTTGACGATCAACGGCGAGGCCTGTGAGCTGGTTGTCGAGCCGCACCGCAGCCTGCTCGATGCACTGCGCAACGAAGGCGGCCTGACCGGCACCAAGAAGGGCTGTGACGTCGGTGAATGCGGCTCATGCACCGTCCTGCTGGACGGCAAGCCGGTGACCTCATGTCTGGTGCTGGCCGTTGAAGTGAGCGGCAGCCAAATCACCACCATCGAAGGCATCCAGGCCTCGTTCGACCAGGTGCACCCGCTCCAGGACAATTTCATGAAATGCGGCGCCGCGCAGTGTGGTTTTTGCACACCGGGTCTTATCGTCGCTGCCAAGGCTTTGCTCGACGAGAATCCCCGCCCGACCCGTGATGAGATCCGCTTCGCCATCGCTGGCAATATCTGCCGCTGCACGGGCTACACCAAGATTGTCGAAGCCATCGAAATCACCGCAAGAGAGCTCGCTGCGTGACTTCACAGTCGATCATTGGCACCAGCGTCAAGCGCACCGACTTGCTCGGCAAGGTGACGGGTGAGGCCAAGTACGCGGGTGACATCGTGCTGCCCGGTTTGCTGCACGCCAAGACCTTGCGCAGCAAAGTGGCGCATGCCCTGATCAAGCGCATGGATACCCGCAAAGCCTTGGCACTGCCAGGCGTGAAGGCCGTGCTCACGCATGAAAATGTGCCGCGCGTGCTGCACGCCGGTTCGCCCCACCCGCGCTCGGCTTCTGTCACCTGCGACCAGTACATCCTGGACAACAAAGTACGCTTTTGGGGCGAAGGCATTGCCGTCGTGGCGGCGACCACCGAAGAGATTGCCGAAGACGCGCTCGGCCTCATTGAAGTGGACTACGAAGAGCTGCCTGCCGTCTTCACCATTGAGGACGCCCTCAAACCTGGCGCTCCGCTGATTCACGACCGCGAGCCGGGTGGCAACCTGGTACTGAATCCTGTCATCGTCACGCGCGGCGATGTGGCGCAGGGCTTCGCGCAGGCCGATCTCATCATCGAAGGCGACTACGAAGGCGGTCGCCCGACACCGGCCTACATGGAGCCCAATGTCTGCGTCTGCCAATGGGACGGCAGCGGCGGCCTCACGGTGTGGATCTCAACGCAGACGGCCTTCATGGTGCGCGGCATCATGGCCGAAGTGTTGGGTTTGCCGCTGCACAAGGTGCGCGTGCTGGTCGATCACATGGGCGGTGGCTTCGGTGCCAAGCAGGACTTGTTTCAAAGCGAATTTCTCTGCGCGCTGCTGGCCAAGCAAACACGCCGCCCGGTGCGCATGGAGTACAGCCGCGAAGAAACTTTTCTCGGCGGGCGCTCGCGCCACCCGGCCAAGATCTGGCTCAAACAGGGCTTCAAGAAGGACGGCACACTCACGGCGCGCCAGGCGCGAGTGGTCTTCAACTCCGGCGCTTACGGCTCGCACGGGCCTGGTGTCACCATCGTCGGCACCGGTGCCCTGACCTCGCTCTACCGCTGCGACAACGTGCATCTTGAAGGCCGTTGCGTCTATACCAACAGCCCCATCGCCGGTGCCTATCGCGGCTACGGCGTGGTGCAAACCTATTACGCGCTGGATATCCAGATGGACGAAGCCGCTGTGCAGCTCGGCATCGACCCGGTGGCGTTGAAGCTCAAGAACGCTGTGCGCGAGGGTGACCTCGCACCGAGCAACCACGCCATCATCGGCCATGGCCTGGAAGACTGCATCCGACGCGGTGCGCTGGAGGTCAATTGGCCTGCGTTACGCCAGCGCGCGGGTGATCGCAATCGCAGCAACGATGGCCCCATCCGCCACGGCTGGGGCATGGGCTGTGAAATGCATGGCAGCAGCGCCTACCCTGGCATCAAGGAACAGGGCAACGCCATCGTCAAGATGAACGAAGACGGCACCGTCGTGCTGCTCACCGGCACCGCTGGCCTGGGCACCGGCGCGCACACCGCACTGGCGCAGATCGTGGCAGAAGAGCTTGGTGTGAAGTTTGACGACGTCTCGGTCGTGCATGGCGATACCGACGTCGTGCCCTGGGATATCGGCGCCTTTGCCAGTCACACCACCTATATGGGCGGTCGAGCAGCGCAAATGGCCGCCACCGAAGTGAAAAGACAGTTGCTCGTGCGAGCGGCGGAGTTGCTGCAAGTGCAGCCCGATCAACTGCAGGTCAGCGCGGGCTTCGTCACTGTTGGCGGCGAGGGCCAGCGTACTTTGAGCGTTCGCGACGCAGTGGCGCCGCGCAAGGGCATTCCGGCTGCGCAATTCGTCGGCACAGCCACCTACTACCCGACCAAGTCGTACTCTTTCGCAGCCCACTTTGTAGAGGTCAAAGTCGATACCGAAACCGGCCAGATTGAAGTCGTGCAGGTGGTGCCGGTGCATGAGATCGGCAAGGTCATCCACCCGGTGGCGGCGGCGGGCCAGATCGAAGGCGGTATCCAACAAGGTATTGGCCACACGCTGTACGAGGACCATCAGATTGACCTGAGCACTGGCCGCTCGCTGAACGCCAACTTCGTCGACTACAAGATGCCGCTGGCCATGGACATGCCACCCATCCGCACCGTCATCCTGGAGACCGCGCCCGACCCTGGTGGCCCTTTCGGCGCCAAAGGTGTGGGCGAAGACCCCATCGTGGCCATTGGCCCAGCAATCGCTAACGCCATCTATGACGCCATCGGCGTGCGCTTTCGCCACTACCCCATCAAACCCGAGCAGGTGCTGCAGGCGCTTCGTGAACAAAATGACCGCTGACCGCCCCGTGCCCGTGACCATCTTGACCGGCTTTCTAGGCTCGGGCAAGACCACGCTACTGAACTACATCCTCACCGAAAAACACGGCCATCGCATTGCCGTGATCGAAAACGAATTTGGCGAGATCGATGTTGACTCCGATCTCGTGCTGAGCTCCGAGGAAGAGATTTTTCAGATGACCAACGGCTGCATCTGCTGCGTGGCCGATGTGCGCGAAGACCTCGTCAAGGTCTTGCAAAAGCTGCTTGAGCGGCGCGAAAAGTTCGACCATATCCTGGTTGAAACCAGCGGCCTGGCCGACCCCACCCCCGTGGCCGCCACTTTTTTCATCGACCATGAAGTGGCGCGCCAAGTGAGCCTGGACGCCATCGTCACGCTGGTCGATTCACGCCATGCGCTGGCGCACCTGGACGACCCGCAACTCATCGGCCATGACAACCAGGCGGTTGAGCAAATCGTGGTTGCTGACCGCATCATCATCAACAAGACCGATCTGGCAAGTGAAGATGAGCTGGCATTGATCGAAGCGCGGGTGCGACGCATCAACCAGACTGCGGAGTTGATGCGCTCAAGTTATGCCAAGGTCGACCTCGGGCGAATCCTGGGTATTGGCGCTTTTGCGCCATCGCCGATGGTGATGCAGGACCAAGCGCTGTGCGATGAGGACTGCGATGACCCGGCTCACGATCATGACCATGATCACCGGCATCAACACGACCCGTCGGTTGAATCAGTCTCGATGCGTTTCGACAAACCTTTCAACAAGGCGCGACTTGACGCCTGGCTGTCAGCGCTGACGCAGCGCAGTGGCGAAAACCTGTTTCGCTTCAAAGGCATTCTTGCGATTGAAGGCGATGAGCGCCGCCATGTGCTGCAAGGCGTGCACCGCTTGATCGACGTGCACAGCGCAGATGCCTGGGGCGCACGCCGACCATCGAGCAAGGTGGTTTTTATCGGGCGCAACCTTGACGCTGCGGAACTAAAAAGTGGCCTGGCCGCTTGCCTGGCGGGCTGAACGACCGCTAACTTGGTTGGCGCTGGAGCGTCGACAGATCGCCTGGGTCACTGCCCTGTCAGCAACTGCTTTGCCCTATGCATCGCCGCCTCGCTGACATGCGCCAGCGCTCCCTCAAAGCCGCTTCCCCGCGTCGCATCCAAGCCCATTCGCGATGTCGTGCCTGACCCTGATGCCGATGGATCCAATGCACTGCCCGGTAGCCCTTCGATGACCATCAGGTCGCGGTGCGGCTGGAAATGTGTCGCCAAGGCCCACAGCACTTGATCGTCGCGCGAGACGTCGACATCGGCATCGACGGCGATCACCGTCTTCAGGTAAGGGTCCCAGCCGAGCAGGCCCAGCATCACCTGTCGTGCTTCGCCATCGCGCATCTGGCGCAGCGCCACATAGGCATGGAAATGTGTTCCCGAATTCGGGTAGTGCAGCGCGGTCACGCTCGGGAATCGTTGTTTGATCTTCTCGACCATCTCCGATTCGCGCGGGATGCGCGCGAGGTTGAGATGATCGGCAAAATTGCCACCCATCACGTCGACCAGCATGGCGTTTCGGCGCCGCATCACGCTGTGAACGCGCAGCAAATTGTTGGTGGAGCGGTTTGACGAGTAGCCCGTAAATTCACCGAACGGCCCTTCATCGACTTTCACACCCGGCTCGATCACACCTTCGAGCACGATCTCGGCTGCCGCCGGCACAGCGATGCCGTGGCGCGCGGTGCGCACCACTTGCAGCGGTGCACCGAGCAATCCCCCGGCCACATGCCGCTCGTCCACACCAAAAGGCAAACGCGCTGATGCAGCAAGCATGAAAAGCGGGTGCGCGCCAATGACCATCGCCACGGGCAGTGGCTGGCCGCGCTCGGCGGCGATCTGCACAAGCCGCCACAGGTCACCGCGCGAATGCAGACTGGTGGCCAGCTCGGTAGGTGAATGCAACATTGAGCGGTGATAGCTCATATTGCCAGCGCCCGTATCGGGGTGCTCAGCCACGATGATGGCGTTGGTAATGTAGGGCGCGCGATCGGTCTCGAAATGCTGGAGCAGCGGCAATGTGCGCAAATCGACTTCGCTGCCTTGCTGCAGCACATCGCACACGGGGCCCGACTCAAGAACCTGCGGTGCAACGAGCCTGCGCGCGCACGCCTGGTAAGCCTCGTGCAACTGCGCGACCTCCACACCGAAGAGGCGCGCGACACGTTCGCGCGACGCAAACACATTCGTCGCCACCGCCACATCCAGTCCCGCGATGTTTTCGAAGACTGCCAGCGGGTGTCGGCCCTGCCTGGCCAGCGCATCGACCACCGCCGTGATCTCCTGGTCAGCCGACACCTCATCGGTCACTACGAGCACATCTTGTGGGTGCTCAGCGCGGTAGCGCGCGAGAAAACTCTGGAAGTCCTGTTCGATCAATTACGCCACTCCAGCGTAGGTATCCTTGAGCCTGGCCTGCGCTTCGCTCATCGTGCGTGGCGGTGGTGTGGTTTTGATGCCGCACAGACGCGCAATATTGTTGCCCATGTAGTCTTCGAGGCCGTCTTCGTCTAAGTTCATGCCATGCGGCGGTGGGCCACACAACACCTCCAGTTCGCGCAACCACATGCCGGGCTCATTGGGCGGCGAGTCGGTGCCGAAGACAATCTTGCTGCGCGGCAGTTCCTTGGCAAATTCAACAATGCGCGCCTGAAACGTCCAGCCTGATTCACACACCACATTGGGCGTATCCATGGCCATCCAGAATGCTTCAAAGGAATAGTTGCCGCCGGTCTGAATACCGAAATGACCGATGATGAAATTGACCATCGGGAATTCACGAATGATGGGATAGAACTGGGTCGGAATGGAGAACGGCCCGTCGCCGGTATGGATGAGCACGACGATGTTGTACTTGGCGCAAACTTTCATGGCCGGGCGCAACCACTCCAATGCGCGGTCGGGCCGGTAGCCATGCATGTTGGAGTGCAGCTTGAGCATCTTGAAGCCGTACTCCTTGATGTGGAACTCAAGCTCTTCGGCACCGTTTTCCGGGCCCCACCGCGGGTTGTAGGTGAAGTTGCCGATAAATCGATCCGGGTATTTCTGTGTCAGCTCGGTGATGTAGGCCATGTAGTCGCGTATGCCTTCGCGGCCACGCCGGTTGCCATCGCGGTAGCCGGTATTGCCTGGCGGCGGCTGGATAAAGCCCATATCGATTCGGCGTGGCTTGCCATTGATCATGTAGGGGCCGTCCATCAACTGCAGCATGCGCTCGCCGTTGAATGGTGTGCCGGTGTGGCGCCAGGCCTCGTCGACCAGGTTGGTGGGGTGTAGGTGGGTGTCGATGATCATGGCGATGCTCAGTACAGCGGAATCGTTGGGTGCTGCGGCACAGGTTTACCAAAACGCGCTTGGGCTTCTTCAAAGCTGCGTGGCGCTAGCGTGGTGGGCAGGCCGATCATGCGTGCCACGTTATTGCCCAGGTAGTCCTCCAGCGTCTCTTCGTCCAGGTTCATGCCTTGCGGCGGATTGCTGCACAACACTTCGAGCAAGCGTAGCCACATGCCGGGCTCGTTCGGTGGCGTATCGGTGCCGAACAGGATCTTGTGCTTGGGCAGTACTTTGGCAAATTCAACGATGCGCGATTGCAGACACCAGCCCGATTCGCAAAAGACATTGGCCTTTTCCATCGCCATCTGGAACGGCTCGAAGGTATAGACGCCGCCGGTCTGCACTCCGAAATGCGCCATGATGAAATTGACCGTGGGATAGGCGTTGATCATCGGCGCCCATTCGGAAGGGATGCTGTAAGGCCCATCACCGGTGTGCACTTTGACCAGCACGCCCAGTTCCGCGCACTTGTCCAGGGCCGGGCGCACCCAATCCAATGCGCGGTCGGGCCGGTAGGCGTGCATGTTGGCCTGGAACTGCACCATCTTAAAACCGTGTTGCTTGACGTAGCGCTCGATCGCATCGACGCCATTTTTCACGCCACAGCGCGGGTTGTAGACGAAGCAACCGATGAAGCGATCAGGGTAGCGCTGCGTAAGTTCCAGCGTGTAGGCCGTATAGGCATCGATCGACTCGGTGCCGGTCTTCACACCATCGGTCCAGGTGTAGATGGTGTTGCCTTGCGGCGGCTGGATGAAGGCTTTGTCGATGCGGCGCGGCTTGCCGTTCACGTAATAGGGCTTGTCCATCATGGCGAGCAGATGTTCACCGGTGAAGGGCTCGCCATCGTGGTTCCAAGCCAGGTCGACGACCTGCGTCGGGTAGCAGCTAATGTCAATGATCATGCAGGTCTCACTGGCGTTGATAAACAATGCCATTGTTGGCAGCCGCCCTCCCATCGGTAAATCACCCGGGTGCTATATATCCATCGTCAGCGGCGATGAATAGTGGATCAAGCCCGCAGGCGATCACTGGCGATCGGGCCACGCCGCACGAAGAGCAACGGCAGCTCGCGTCTGGGTTTTAACCGCAGTGTGGCGCGCCATTGGCCAACGGTTCAGGTCGGCCAAACGACAACACACCGTCGTCGATGGCCTTGAAACGCAGCGTCAAAACGTCCAGCAGATAGTTCTGATCCAGCCGCCAAGGTTTGCGCTTGCCTTGTTTTGGCAGCAGGGGCAAACCACGCTGCACATAGCCGCTGCTGAAGCTCAGCAACGGCTCGGGCTGCACGGTGGCATCGGGCACGGGCACGCACACTGTGTGGCCGTGGCGGTCCATGTGATTGAGCAAGCGGCAGACATAACGCGCGGTCAAGTCGGCCTTGAGCGTCCAGCTGGCGTTGGTGTAGCCCATCGTGTTGGCCATGTTGGGCAAACCGCCCTGCATCAAGCCCTTGTAGACGAGGCCCTGGGTCAGGTCGACTGGTCGGCCATCGAGGCTGACCTTGACGTCGCCCATCAGGTTCATTTGCAGACCGGTGGCGGTGACGATGAGGTCGGCCGGTAGTTCCTGCCCCGATAACAAACGAATGCCGCACTCGGTGAAGCTGTCGATCTGGTCGGTGACAACGGATGCACTGCCAGCGCGCAGGCTAGTGAACAGGTCGCCGTCGGGCACCAGGCACAGGCGCTGGTCCCAGGGGTTGTAGCTCGGCTTGAAATGGCGTTCGACGTCAATGCCCGGGCCCACGGCGTCACGCACCATGCCTGCGATACGCTGGCTCGCTTGCCATGGGTACTTGCGCGCCAGGCGGTAGTAGTACATGCCGACGAGCACGTTCTTGGCGCGCACCAAGGCGTAGGCCAGGCGCGCCGGCAGCCAGCGCTTGAGCGCCTCGGCGATGGCGTCGATCTCAGGCCGCGCCACCACATAGGTGGGCGAGCGCTGCAGCATGGTCACGTGGGCGGCGGTTTTGGCCATCTCGGGCACCAGGGTCACGGCCGTCGCGCCGCTGCCAATCACCACCACTTGCTTGCCCGCGTAGTCGAGCGCGGCAGGCCAGAACTGCGGGTGCACAACGGCGCCTTTGAAGCGCTCCTCGCCAGGGAAGCTTGGGCGATAGCCTTGCGCGTAGCTGTAGTAGCCAGCGCAGAACAAAACGAAGCGTGCCCGCAGTGTCAACGGCTCGCGGCCATCAGCGCGCTCGACGCTCAGCGTCCACAGCCCGTGGTCGGCGGACCAGTCTGCCGCCACCACACGGTGGTTGTAGCGAATGCGCGGTGCAACGCCTTCTTCTGCCGCTGTTTCTTGCACGTAGCGCAGGATGGACGAGCCGCTGGCAATGGCCTTGGCGTCGCGCCAGGGCTTGAACTCGTAGCCCAGCGTGTACATGTCGGAGTCAGAGCGCACGCCGGGGTAACGGAAGAGATCCCAGGTGCCGCCCAGGGTGGCGCGCGCTTCAAGCAGCGTGAAGTTTTTGCCAGGGCATTCGCGCTGCAAATGCGCCGCTGCACCAACGCCCGACAGGCCCGCGCCGATGATCACCACGTCGAGAAGTTCGGGTTGTGCGCTGTGCGCTGCCTCGCGCAAGAAAAGCCCGGCGGCGGCGATTGAACGGCGCGCTTCAGGCAGGCGATAAAGGTTCTGCCAGACATGCTGCACGACAGGGAAAACCTGCAATTCAACGTTGACACCAGCATCACGGGCTTTTTGCGCCAAGCGCAAGCTGTCATCGCGCAGGCACTCGGACTCGCCTACGTGCAGCAGCAGCGGAGGAAGACCGGTGAGGTCACCCAGCAGCGGTGAAGCGAGCCACTGCGCGGGGTCGGCGCCTTGCAGATAGGCGTTGGCGAGGTTTTGCAGGTGCGCGCCGTCAAACATGGCGTCGCGCTTGGCGTTGAGCGTGATGGACGGGCTGCCGCCGCTGAGGTCAGTGGCCGGCGAGAACAACGCGGCAGCGTCAGGCAAGCGCTCGCCGGCGTCGCGCAGGGCGAGGATCAGCCCGAGCGCCAAGTTGCCGCCCGCACTGTCACCCGCCACCACCAAGCGGCCGGTGGTGGGGTCGGCACGCAGGGCGCGGTACACCGCCTGTGCGTCTAGTGGCGCAGCAGGAAAAGGGTGCTCGGGGGCCAGGCGGTAGTCGGGCACAAAAACACGCAGGCCCTGCAGCGCCAGGGCTGCGGTGATGGGCCGATGGGTGCGAGGTGAGCAGCCGACGAAGCCGCCGCCATGCAGGTACAGCAGCGTGGTGGTGGTGGTGGTGGTGGTGGCAGCACCCGCCCTGGCGTCTTTCGCTTGGACCCATTCACCCGCCACGCCACCGACCACAGCGTCGGTGTAGCGCACACCGCGTGGCGCTGGCAGCGCTTGACTGAAGACGCTGCGCACCTTGGCGATGTCGCTCATGTCGCCGAGTTGGGGTTTGACCCGGCGCCGCACGATGAAGGCGGCGACGCGGGATTGCCAGCTGCTCTTCATGATTAACTTTTCACTTGAGTCGATCCCGCTGGCACGCCACGGCGCGCAATGGCACGTGCGATGAGGCCCCAGTAGCGCACTGGGAAGAGGCGCTGCAGCCAAGCGACTATCACCGCGTCCTTGCCCACCATCACGCGCGGCTCACGGGCTTCGATGCCTTGCAAGATACGCGCTGCTGCGGCTTCGGGCGGCAGCACCAGCGAGCGGCGCGCAATTTCGCGTTGAGTGGCCACCTCGGCCGCGCTGGCGCCTGCGGGCACGCGCGCGTTCTCCGCGATGCCGGTACGCACACCGCCGGGGTGCACCACGGTCAATCGCACGGACGAGTCGGCCATGACCAATTCATGGCGCAAGGATTCAGAAAAACCGCGCACCGCGAATTTGGCCGAACAGTAGGCTGTCTGCCCGGGCGGCGCGATGATGCCGAAGAGGCTGGAGATGTTGACGATCTGCGCTGCGGGCGCGGCTTGCAGCAGCGGCATGAAGGCGCGCGTGAGCCGCACCACGGCGCCAAAGTTGATGCTCATCAGCCAGTCAAAATCGGTCGCGGCCACTTGCCCGAAGGTGCCGCCCACGGCCACCCCGGCGTTGTTGATGAGCACCGTTGCGCGGCCGTGCTCGGCTTGTACGGCGGCCAGCAGTTCATCAACAGACGCAAGCTTGGCGAAGTCCAGTACATGGGTGCTGACGGTGACGCCTTTGGCGCGCGCTTGCGCAGCGACAGCTTGCAGACCGGTGGCGTTGATGTCGGCCAACGCCAGATGGCAACCGCGGTCGGCCAGTTGCAAGGCCAAGGCGGCGCCGATACCACCTGCGGCACCGGTGACGACGGCCAGGCCGTTGTTGAGCGTCAATGATCTAGGAGTGGGCATGGTGTGTCTCGGTGGGTGTTGACGTATCGACGTGTTGACGACCACTCGCCAAAGGCACGGGTTGGTAGACGATGCACCGGTAGCGCAGCAGCGCCAGCATCTTCGTCTCCAGTTGATGTCATTGCAAGGCGCTTACTGGAGCCAGCGCCTGCACGCGCGCACAACTATATATTGGCACGTCTTGTGTCATCATATGGATTCGATTTCGAACATCGCAGCACGGTGTAACAAGGCCGCCTGCCGAGAGAAAACCCATGACCGACCTGGTTGTCCGCCGCTTGCTGATCGATCTGGCCACCCCCTTCGCGCGCCACTGGAACGGTGGCGACGCTTTCAGCAGCGCCTTCTTCAACGCCCTGTCCATGAGCTTCCCGATGGGCGAGCAGTACTTCATGGACTCGGTGCGCGCTGGGCTCAAAGAACTGCCCGAAGCTGAACGCCAGCGCTTGGCGCCGGAGGTGCAAGGTTTTGTGGGGCAAGAGGCCACACACCGCCGCATTCACGCGCTCTTCAACGAGCACTTGGCAAAGCAAGGTTTTGACAATGAAATCGAGCGCCGCGCGCTGCGCCGCCTGAAGGCCAACGCGCACCGCAACGTGCGCATCCATGTCGCGGCCACGGCTGCCACCGAACACTTCACGGCCCTTTTTGCTGATTGGCTGCTGCGCCACCCCGAGGTGATGGCGGGCGCTGAACCGCGCCTCCAGACCCTGTGGCATTGGCACAGTGCCGAAGAAACGGAGCACTGCAGCACCGCCTTCGACATGTACCGCGCCCTGGGCGGCAACGAGAAGTACCGCATCCTGGTGTTCAAGGCGGTGACTGTCATGTTCCTCACCGACGTGATGCGCCAGACCGTGCGCAACCTGTGGCATGACGGCAGCCTCTTCCACGCCAGCACTTGGCGCAGTGGTTACCGGCTGCTCTTTGCGCGCGACGGCATGATGCGCAGCAACGTGCGCGGCTGGCGCGAATACCTGGCGCCCCAGTTCCACCCGAGCCAGCACGACGGACGCCTGTCGGTGCAATGGCTGCAGGACCATGCCGACGCGTTCGCGGTTGTCACCAGACCAGCAGCGGCCTGTGGCGTGGGTGCCCACCGGTCGGCTGACTTGGGGTGACACCGTCTACCGCGAAAAACAGCCCGTCGCAGAGAACCCCGTGGCTGGCCTCTGGATGGATCACGCCGAGGTCAGCAATGACGAATTCGCTGTGTTCGTGGGTGCCACCGCTCCCGTCACCACCGCGCGATCAGGTGCCTGGCGGTATCCGCACGGCGGCGGGGCAGCATGTCATCAAGGGCGGCTCTTTCTTGTGCGCGCCCAACTACGGCTGCACTACCGCGCGGGTGCGCGCCAGCCGCAAGACCACGGCCTGGGCGCTAGCCACTTGGGCTTTCGCACTGTGTTGAGCGCGCCCGGCCCCTGAGGACCTGCCCCGTGACGAACATCACCCCATTTCGCCCGCCCAGCCGCTGGTCTCGCATCAAGCGGCCCGTGCTGGCAGTCCTGTTGCTGGTGCTTGCAGTGGTTGCTGGGTTGGCCTGGAAAGCCGAGACGATTCGCATCGGCGCCGAGGGCTACCTCTTTGCTTATCCGCTGGTGATGCTCGACCTGACCCGCGAAGCGGCCGTCATGGCCGTCGGCCCCGAAAACCAGCTGCGTCGTGTGCGCCAGTTTCCTGACGCCAGCTTTCGCGGCGTGGTGCGGCCCAATGTCGACACGCTCTACACCACAGCCTTCATCGACATGGCGGCCGGGCCTTTCGTCTTTGAGATGGCAGCCAACGACCAGCGCTATGAGCTGATGCCTTTCATGGACGCGTGGACCAACGTCTTTGCGAGCCCCGGCACACGCACCACCGGCTCGGGCGGCGCGCGCTTTTTGTTGGCGGGCCCTCGCTGGGCTGGCACCGTGCCAGAAGGCCTGACGCTGCTGCGCTCGCCCACCCGCATCGTCTGGCTGATTGGCCGCACGCAAACCAATGGGGCAACCGATTACGCGCGGGTCCAGCG
>JAYVRO010000277.1:0-5367 GCA_043776165.1 Rubrivivax sp.
GTTCAAAAAGGCCGGTGCCACGACGCAGATCGTGGGTTCACCCACGCCGCCCCAAAAGTCGTTGGTTGGGACCGTGACGGTTTCAACCGCTGGCATCTCGCGCAGCTTGAGCGACGGGTAGGTGTCGAAGTTGCGCTCCTTCACCCGCCCGTTCTCGATCGTGATGGCACTGTGCAAGGTAGCGCCCAAACCCAGCGCCACAGAGCCTTCGACTTGGGCGGCAATTTGCTGCGGGTTGACGGCATGGCCGCAGTTCAGCGCCAGCACCATGCGGTGAACTTTGACACCACCTTGGGCGTCCACAGACACCTCGGCCACGGCCGCTGAATAACTGGCGTAACCCATGAACTGCGCAATGCCACGAAACACACCAGGTGGCAAAGGCTTGCCCCAATGGCCGCGCTCGGCAGCGGCGTTCAACACGGCCAGGTGCTTGGGGTGGTTGACCATCAGCTTGCGCCTGAAGACGAGTTGATCGGCGCCCGCAGCCCGCGCCACTTCGTCGATAAAACACTCCATGTACACGCCGTTCTGGTTGGTGTTGACACCGCGCCAGGTGCCCACCGGCACATGCGTGTTGCGCATGGAATATTCAAGCAACAAGTTGGGCACGGTGTAGCCCAGTTGCGCGTCGCCGGGCTCTTTCCAAAAGCCTTGCAGTTGGCGTTTGTCTTTGCCGTCGATGGCCAGTTGCGGCGCCACGCGGGCATTGATGGACTGGCCCGACACACGCATGTGCAGCCCCACCAGTTCACCTTTTTCGTCCAGGCCCGCGCTCATCTTGCACATCGAGATAGGGCGGTAAAAGCCGTGCATCTGGTCTTCTTCGCGGCTCCAGATCATCTTGATCGGCGTGCCCTTGAACTGCTTGGCAATGGCCACCGCCTGGCGCACGTAGTCTTGCGGGCCACCGCGCCGGCCAAAAGCGCCGCCCGGGTCGATGCGGTAGACCTCGCACTGCGCCAGTGTCAAGCCCGAGGCTTCGGACAAAGCGGCGTGGGAGCCTTCTGCGTTTTGCGTGGGCACCCAGGCTTCGGCTTTGCCGTCGGTGATGAGCGCCGTGCAGTTCATCGTTTCCATCGTCGCGTGCGACAAAAACGGCGTGCTGTAGGTGGCGTCCACGCGCTTGGCGGCTTTGGCGATGGCCGCTAGGGCATCGCCTTCATTGCGATCGGCAAAAGCGGTGGGGGCGTCGAGCCCGGTCTGCAAAAAGGCCTTGATGGACGCACTGTTCACCTGAGCATTGGGGCCTTCGTCCCACACCACGGGCAGGGCGTCGAGCGCTGTCTTGGCACGCCACCAGGTGTCGGCCACCACGGCCACGGTGCTGTCGTCAACACGCACCGCCGCCTTCACGCCGGGACGGCTTTTGATGGCCTCAAAGTCAAAGCTCACCAGCTTGCCGCCAAACACCGGGCAATCACGCACAGCGGCGCACAACATGCCGGGCATCTTCAAATCCATCGCGAACACTTTGCTGCCGTTGGTCTTGGCCACGCTGTCCAGCCGCGCCAATGGTTTGCCAGCAATGGTCCAGGTCTTGGGGTCTTTGAGTACGATGGTCTTGGGGTCGGGCGGCATGAACTTGGCGGCGTCGGCCGCCACTTCGCCATAGCGTAGGCTGCGCGCGCTCGCAGCATGGGTGATGACCCCGGCTTGGGTGGACAGCTCAGCCACCGGCACTTTGAGCCGCGCGGCAGCGGCTTGAAGGAGCATCAACCTGGCAGCGGCACCACCGCGGCGCACGTAGTCGTGTGATGTGCGGATGCCTCGGCTGCCGCCTGTGCCCATCTCGCCCCAGGCGCGTTTGGCATTGAAGTTGCGCAGTGCGGTGACATATTCCACGCTGACCTTGGCCCAGTCACATTCCAACTCTTCAGCCACCAGTTGCGCAATGCCCGTGAGCGTGCCCTGGCCCATCTCGGTGCGTGCAAAACGCACCACGCAACGGCTGTCAGGGTGCACCAGCACCCACACGCCGAGCTCACTGCCGGAGGGCGCAACACCCGCTGTTCCGTCAGCAGCAAGGGCCACGCCGGGTACGGTGAACCCCAGGGCCAAGCCACCCGCGGCGAGCGCCGAATCGCGCAGAAAGTGGCGCCGCGTGGTGGATGCCGTGGCAAGCGTTTGAAGCGTGGTCATGTCGCGTTCCCCAAAGTAGACGCGCTGCGATGGCGGCAGCGCGAACCCATTGACTCTAGTGATGGCGCGCAAGGCTCGGCATGAGGGCCTACGCTTAGTTGCGCGTCAATTGGCTGCGCGTTTTGTCGCCAGCAGCGCCAAGGCGACGGACGCCAGACGCGACAAGGCCGAGTCAGCCCGCGACGTCAACACGATGGGCGCAGTGGCCCCCAGCACGATGCCAGCGCTGTCGCCACCGCCGATGTAATTGAAGCTCTTGTAGAGCATGTTGCCGGCGTTGAGGTCGGGCATCAGCAGCAAGTCGGCGTCGCCCGCCACGCGGCTTTGCATGCCTTTGACGCGCGCCGCTTCGGCCGATATGGCGTTGTCAAAGCCGAAGGGGCCTTCGACGATGGCGCCGGGCCACTGGCCTTGCTGTGCCAGAGCCACCAGAGCCTGCGCATCACCAGTGGCCGGGATGGCCGCGTTCACGGTCTCTACCGCCGCCACGATGCCCACCTTGGGCTCGGTGATGCCCAAGCTTTGAAGCAAGGCAACAGCGTTGCCCAGGATGTCGCGCTTGGTCTTCAAGTCGGGTGAAATGTTAACCACGCAGTCGGCCAACGCCAACAGCTTGTGATAACGCGGCAAATCGAAAATGAAGGCGTGGCTGATGCGCGTGGCTTTGTCGCTTTGATCGCGCAAGCCATAGGTCTTGTGCACCACCGCCGACATCAACTCATCCGTGTGCAACGAGCCTTTCATCAACGCACACACCGTGCCGTCGCGCACCAGCTTGGCCGCGCGCAACGCCGCGTCGGCCGGGGCTTGGTCGGTGCGCACGATCTCGAAGTTGCTGATGTCGATAAGTGCTTCACCCGCCGCACGCAAAACAGCCTCACGCGGGCCCACGAGCAAAGGCTGCGCAAGGCGCTCGCTGTGCAGCTTGTGCGCTGCTTGCAAGGCGAGCAGGTCGCAGGCGTAAACAATGGCCACACGCGGCAGACTGGTGCCCATCGGCGCACGCGCCCGGTCGATCAGCGCCCGCAGGAGCGGATGGGCATAGGCCGACACGTCAACACTCACACGTAGTCCTTGTACTTGTCCAAAAAGCGAATGGGCATGGCCAGCGCGTCGCGCCGGAAAGGGTCGCCCAGTTCACGGGTGCACATGATCTCGATGACGCAGGTCTTACCTTCGTTCATTTGCATGTCGATGGCGCGCTTCAAGGCGGGGCCTACGTCTTCGAGTTTGTCCACCGTGATGCCCTCGGCACCCATGGCGCGCGCAATGCCGGCAAAGCTCTGGTTATCAAGTTCACCGGCGACAAAGCGGCGGTTGTAGAAGTCGACCTGGTTCTTCTTCTCGGCACCCCATTGGCGGTTGTGAAACACCACGCCGGTGACCGGGATGTTGTGACGCACACAGGTCATGATTTCACTCAAGCTCATGCCCCAGGCGCCGTCACCCGAATAGGCCACGGCTGGACGCTCGGGGGCCGCCACTTTGGCGCCGATCATGGTGGGCAATGCGTAGCCGCAATTGCCAAAGCTCATGGGCGCAAAAAAGCTGCGCGGGCGCTCAAAACGCAAGTAGCTGTGGGCCACCGAATTGATGTTGCCGATGTCGGTCGACACCATCACGTCCTTGGGCATGGCACGTTCCAGCTCACGCAGCACTTGGCGCGGGTGCAACCAGTTGCCCTTGCCCGTGGCGGCTTCGCCTTTGGCTTCTTCGATCATGTCCAGGCTGTAGGCGTCGCGCTCGTGGGTCCATTCGTTCAGCTCTTTTTCCCAGGCGGCTTTTTCGGTGGCCGTGTTGGCAGCGCGCTCGGCACGGGTGGCATCACAGGCCAAGGTTTCAGATGACAACATGGTGGTGAGTGCTGCGGCCGCCGCTTTGGCGTCGCCACAAATGCCCACGTCGATCTTCTTCACCAAGCCCAGCATCTTGTGGTCGGCGTCGATCTGGATGATCTTGGCGCCTTTCGGCCAGTAGTCCATGCCGTACTGGGGCAAGGTGCCAAAGGGGCCCAGGCGCGAACCCAGGGCGATGACGACGTCGGCTTGTGCCATGAGCTTCATGCCCGCCTTGCTGCCCTGGTAGCCCAAGGGGCCGCACCACTGCTTGTGGCTGGCCGGGAAGCTGTCGTTGTGCTGGTAGCTGTTCACCACCGGGCAACCCAGGCGCTCGGCCAAGGCGATGCACTCGGCGTAGCCACCCGCCATCACCACGCCACCACCGCTGATGAGCACGGGGTTCTTGGCCGCCTTGAGCAAGGCCACGGCAGCCTTCAGGCTGTCGACGCCACCGGCGCCACGGTCCAGGCGCATGGGCTTGGGGATCTCGCAAGTGATCTCACCATAAAACAAGTCACGTGGAATGTTAAGTTGCGTGGGCCCGAGCTCAGAGTGCGCGCGATCAAAACAGCGTGCCGTGAATTCGGCCATGCGCTTGTTGTTGTTGACATGCCCCTGGTACTTGGTGAACTCCTGGAACATGGGCAACTGGTTGGCTTCTTGAAAACCACCCAGACCTTGGCCCATGGTGCCGGTCTCTGGCGTGATGACGACCACTGGGCTGTGTGCCCAATAGGCGGCGGCGATGGCCGTCACGCAGTTGCTGATGCCGGGGCCGTTTTGTCCGATGACCACACCGTGGCGGCCGCTGGCGCGAGAAAACCCGTCGGCCATGTGGCCCGCACCTTGTTCATGTACCACCGGGATGAGGCGAATGCCTGCGGGTGCGAAGATGTCCATGGCGTCCATGAAGGCGCTGCCCATGATGCCGAACATCTCCGTCACGCCCTGCGCGACCAAGGTTTCGACAAAGGCTTCAGAAGGCGTCATCTTGACCATGCCGCTGACGACACTGCGGGCAGCGATGGGTTCGGGTTTGTTCATGGCGAGGTCCTTGCGGTGAAACTGACGGAGGAACCATGATAGCCAGAAATTCCATATTTCGGAACACGGCGTACCGTTATGTGCGTTGCCGTGGGTCAATGTGGGTAAGATTCGCAGCCCATGGCTAAAACCACCACCACTCCTCGCGTCGCCCGAAAGGCCGCCACAAGAGCCGCCGCTTACTCCACTGCGGTCACCACTGCAGTCGTTGCCGACACCCCGCTACTGCGCCTGGTGACGCTGCTCGAACTGATCGCTTCCAAAGACCAGCTGCATTCATTGCAGGACTTGGTGCTGGCCACCGGCCTGCCCAAACCCAGCCTGCACCGCATGCTGGCGCAGC
>JAYVRO010000278.1:0-5357 GCA_043776165.1 Rubrivivax sp.
AGCAGCAAACCTGCCACCACGCTCCATGATTCGTTGCTGCTGGTGATGTGCAGTTGCTCGTCCTTGATCACGGCCGTCAAGCGCAGGCCATCCACACTGAAACCGCGCAACACCGCGCCGTCCATGCGCGCCAACAACTGGCGCGAGCGTGTGCCGCGCACCCATTGGCCGGTGACCCGCTGAAACTGTTGCGTGAGCTGCAAGCTCAGGCCACGTTTGCCACACCACAAACCGTCGACCTTGGCCGGCACCACCCACAAATGCACACGGCTGAGCTTTTCGCGGCCGATCTTTTTGTCGGGCACATCGAGTGTCACGGTTTGGTCGGCCGGCCAGTCGCCCATGTCCCAGTCGTGCGAGACAACACGCGTGCCGGGTTTCAAGGCCAGGAGCGCAGGTCGCAGTTGCAGGTTCACTTCGGGCAACAAGTAGAGCGTGACCACACTCGCCGGTGACAAGTTGGCCTTGAACAAGTCTTGCTCGACGAAGCTGGCGCGATTGGCCACACCTGCGGTGAGGGCGTTGGCTCGACTCTTGGCCACCAGCTCCGGCACGATTTCCACGCCCAGGCCCGTGGCACCAAAGTGTTTGGCCGCCGTGATGACGATGCGCCCGTCCCCTGAGCCCAGATCGATGAGGTGGTCGTTCTTCGTCACTTTGGCCAGCTTGAGCATGGCCATCGTCACGCTGTCAGGCGTGGTGATGAACGGCACCTCTTCGCCCGATTGGGCGTGCAGGGTGCCGAACAGGCTGCTTGCCAAAACCATCACAACAAAGTTCTTCAATAGATTCTTCAAGTGTTTCAAAGTGGCCTGGTCCTGGTTGTCGCCTGTCTGAACGCCGATGCGCAGGCTGTGTCATGCCCATCAACGGCGTTGCGGGCGGCATGATATTTCTCTTGCACTGCCGCAGGTCTGGCTCGCAGATGAATTCTTGACAAGACGCAAAAGTGGCACGCCAGTGTTTGCGGTGCGTGCGTGCGTTCGCAATGACTGCATCTGCACAGCCCCGTTTGCGCCGTTTGCGCTGTTTGTCTTCCGCACGCGAAGGCAATAATGGCCGCGTGCAAAACACCGCTGCCATTCCTCACACGGTCGACTTGCCTCCAGGCAAATACCCACCGACAGCAAGTCACGGAGCAACAGGTTGCGACGTGCTCATCATCGGCGGAGGCCCGGCCGGTGCCACAGCAGCCACTTTGTTGGCGCGCCAGGGCCGCAGTGTGGTGCTCTTGGAGAAGGCGTATCACCCGCGGTTCCATATTGGTGAATCGCTCTTGCCTGCCAATGTGCCTTTGTTCGAACAGTTGGGCGTGCTCGACCAAGTCAAGCGCATCGGTTTGACGAAATGGGGCGTCGAATTTGTTTCACCGGATCATGCCCACAACAGCTTCATTGAATTTGCTGATGCCTGGGACAAATCCATGCCCTGTGCCTGGCAAGTGCGTCGCGCTGATCTGGACGACGTGTTGTTCCGCCACGCTGGCGCCAGCGGGGCGGCAACACATGAAGGCTGCCGTGTACGTGATGTCAAGTTCGATGACGATGGCGCCGATGTAGCGGCCTTGATGCCCAGCGGGGCGACCCAACACTGGCGTGCGCGCTTCGTTGTTGACGCCTCGGGCCGCGACACCTTCATGGCCAACAAATTGGCGCATGAAACGCCGCAGCGCAGCGACGGCAAGCGCAAAAACACCCAACACAACAGCGCCGCGATCTTTGGCCACTTCACCGGCGCGCAGCGCGGCGTTGGCAAGCACGAGGGCGACATCAGCATTTTCTGGTTCGCTCACGGCTGGTTTTGGCTCATCCCCTTGGTCGACGGCAGTGTGTCAGTGGGTGCTGTGTGCTGGCCCAAGTACTTGAAGTCACGTGACAAACCGCTGCCTGAATTTTTTGCCGACACCATCGCCTTGGCGCCCGCCCTGCAAGAACGGCTGCGTGATGCCCAGCTCATCGACAACGCGGTTTACGCCACGGGCAACTACAGCTACAGCATGGGCCATGCGTCGGGCGAACGCTACGTGCTGCTGGGCGACGCCTACGCCTTTGTCGACCCGGTGTTTTCTTCAGGCGTTTATTTCGCCATGGTCACGGCATTTGCCAGTGTGGACGTGGTGACCGCTTGTCTAGACAAGCCACGTGCCCTGCCCGCCGCGCGTCGGCGCTTCGCCGCCACGGCGGCCAAGGGCCCGCGTGAGTTTTCTTGGTTCATCTACCGAATGACCAACCCGGCCATGCGTGAACTCTTCATGGTCCCTCGCAACCCACTGCGGGTGAAAGAGGCCTTGCTGTCGGTGCTGGCGGGTGACATCTACGGTCGCACTCCCATTTGGGCGTCTCTGGCTGTGCTCAAGGCGGTGTACTACCTGAACTCGGTGTTTATGTGGCCGCGCACCTTCGCGGCCTGGCGAGCCCGACGTCGAAACATTCGACAGGACGGGCCCACCCCGGGGGAGAACGTGCTTGTTGACAACTGACCTGACTCGATCGGGCTGGCAGGCTGTGCGCCGTGCCGCAGTGGTTGGGATCTTTGCGGGCGTATCGACCGCTGTCTGCGCCGACCAACCCCTGTGGGAAGTGGGCATGGGCTTGGCCGCCATGCGCCTGCCGCATTACCGCGGTTCTAATCAAACACATGACTGGCTTTTGCCATTGCCCTTTGCTGTCTACCGAGGCGAGATTTTTCGTGCCGACCGCGAGGGTGCCCGCGCCCGCTTGGTTGAAGCCGACCGTTTTGATCTCGACCTGAGCTTCGCCGCCAGCGCACCCACGCGCAGCAAGGACAACCTGGCCCGAATCGGCATGCCCGACCTCGCACCCACGGTCGAGGTCGGACCCAACCTGATCGTCTTGCTCGGACGTGGCACGGGGCTTGGGTTGCCCTGGAAGGTGGAGCTGCGGGTGCCTGTGCGCGCTGCCATCACGTTGCAATCCCGCCCGCACACCATTGGCTGGATCGCCACGCCCAATGTCAACATCGATATGAAGGTGATGGACTGGAACGTGGGCCTTTTCACCGGCCCCATCATCGGCAACCGTGGCTTGAACGGCTACTTTTATGACGTCGCGCCGACCTACGCCACCGCCGCTCGCGCGGCCTACCGCGCCGAAGCGGGTTGGGGCGGTTGGCAGACCACCGCGGGTGTCTCCAAACGCAGTGGCAACCTGTGGGTTGGCGCCTTCGTCAAGGCCGACAGTGTGGCGCGTGCGCGTTATGCGGCCAGCCCCTTGGTGCGCCAGCAAAATACAGCGGCCATTGGCGTGGCCGTCTCCTGGGTCTTTGCCCAGTCTAGCCAACGTGTCAGTGGTGAGGACTGAGCGCCTCGCGCGGCGCACCCGGCCCACGCTCATGTCGTGGATGCTCTTGCAGTTGCTGTTGCTCTTTTTGGGGCTGATATCGGTGCTGTGGAACCTGGTGGCGCTGTTGCTCTACCCGGTTTTGCCGCGCGCTACGGGGCGACGGGTTGGCCGCACAGGCATCTCCCTGTGTTACCGCTTTTTCTGGGCCGTGGCCAACACCACGGGGCTGCTGCGCATGGACGCCACCGCGCTGGACGTGTTGGCGCGGGAGCCAGGCCTCATCGTGGTGGCCAATCACCCGAGTTTGCTCGACGCCTTGATGCTGGTGGCGCGCTTGCCGCGCAGTGCTTGTGTGATGAAGGCGAGCCTGCGGCGCAACCCCTTGCTCGGCCCCGGTGCGCGGCTGGCGCGCTACATCCGCAATGACTCCCCTCGCGGCCTCATCCGTTTGGCCGTGGCCGATTTGCGTGACGGCGGCCAGTTGGTGATGTTCCCCGAAGGGACGCGCACGGTGGCTGGGCGCACGGGTGCTTTTCGCCCCGGTTTTGCCGCCATCGCGCAGCGCGCACAAGTGCCCGTGCAAGCGGTTTTCATCGACACCAACTCACCTTACCTGGGCAAAGGCTGGCCCTTGTGGCGCTTGCCGCCATCGCCCATTGAATTCACTGTGCGTTTGGGGCGGCGATTTGAGCCTTCCAGCAGCGTCGAGGTTTTGCTGCGCGATGTGGAGCAACACTTTGCCAGCGCTGTGCGGCATCCTTCGCAGCGCACCTTGTGATGGCCACCCAGCCGCCGCCGTCGACGAGCCACGTCGTCATCATCCCCAGCTACAACACGGGGCGCAAAGTGTTTGAGACAGTGGCTGGCGCGCGCGCGCAGTGGTGCCCGGTTTTTGTCGTGGTCGACGGCAGCAACGACGGCACAGCAGAACAACTTCAAACCTTGGCCTTGAGCGACAACGGGCTGCATGTGTGGGTGTTGCCCTACAACCAAGGCAAAGGCGCTGCCGTGCTGCACGGCTTGCGTATGGCGCAGCAAGCCGGCTTCGGCCACGCGCTGACCATGGACGCCGACGGCCAGCACCCTGCCGATTTGATCGGCGCCTTCATGAAGGCGTCACAAGCTCACCCCGAGGCCATGATCCTGGGTCGCCCCGTGTTTGACGCCAGCGCACCGCTGCTGCGTGTGCGTGGTCGGCGCGTGTCCAACGCTTGGACCAACCTGGAGACACTGGGTGCAGGTGTGGCCGACTCGCTCTACGGCTTTCGCGTCTACCCGATCCAGGCACTGATCGCGGTGATGCAAGCCCAGCGATGGATGCGTCGTTTTGACTTCGACACCGAAGCCGTTGTGCGGCTGGCCTGGCGCGGCATAAAACCCATCAACCTGGACGCGCCAGTGAAGTACCTCAGCGCCAGCGAAGGGGGTGTTTCACACTTCCGCTATGGCCGCGACAACCTGTTGCTGACGTGGATGCACTCGCGGTTGATGCTCGAGTTTGCGCTGCGTTTGCCGCTGCTGGTTTGGCGCAAATGGCGCGGTTTGCCGCCGTTTCAGCGCTGAGCGGAGTGGCTTGCGGGCTTGTTGCAGTTTGAGATGAGCAAGCTGCACCTCAAACCATGCCACCATTGATCGATATCACCTGCCCCGTGATGTAAGCCGCATCGTCGCTCACCAAAAAGGCCACCAAGGCCGCTACTTCATCGGGCGTGCCAGCGCGTTTGGCGGGCACCAGTTGGTTGATGGCGTCGGCACTGAAAACGGCGTGTGCCATGGGGCTGGCAATGATGCCTGGCGCCACAGCGTTGACCGTGACGCCGCGAGACGCCACTTCGAGCGACAGTGCCTTGGTGGCGCTGTTCAAAGCGCCCTTGGCGGCGGCGTAATTCACTTGGCCGCGGTTGCCCATCAGCGCGGTGACTGACGAGATGTTGACGACACGTCCCCACCGAGTGCGCAGCATGGGCATCAACAGGGCCTGGGTGACGCGAAAAAAGCCGTGCAAGGAAACGTCGATCACCTCGTACCACTGGCTCGCGCGCATGCCCGGGAACA
>JAYVRO010000279.1:0-20163 GCA_043776165.1 Rubrivivax sp.
GTGATCATGTCGTTTTCCACGGTCCAAGCCTGCGCAGTGATGACCAGGCAGTCGAGTTGTTCATGCGGATCAAGTGTTTCGTTGATCGATGCCAGCGTGGCCGTCAATGAGGCTTCGATCTCGGCCTTGCCCTCGGCCGTTTTGGCCTTGGCCGTGGCGTCGGGGTTGAGCATCAACATGGCCAGCGGTTGGCCCAGGTTGGCGCCCGTGACACAGCAGGCTTCAACGGTGGGGTTCATCACCAGTTTGTCTTCAATCGGCGCGGGCGCCACGTACTTGCCCTTGCCCGTCTTGAAGAGGTCTTTCACGCGGCCCGTGATCTTCAAATTGCCTTCCGCGTCGATAGCGCCTTTGTCGCCGGTCTTGAGCCAACCGTCGGCCGTATAGGCGTCTTTGGTCAGGCCAGGTTCTTTGTAGTAGCCCAGCATCAGGCAGCCGCCAATCATCTGTATCTCACCCGTTGCCGGGTCAATGCGGTGCTGCACACCTTCGTAGGTGGGACCGACAGTGCCGGGCCGGGGTTTGCCCGGCAAGGTGGCGTGGCTCAGGCCGCAGTTCTCGGTCATGCCATAGGCTTCTACCAAGTCAAGGCCCAGGCTGCCGTACCAGCGCAGCAGCTCGGGGGGCATGGGCGCGGCGCCCCCTGCGGCAATCACGCAGTCTTGCAAACCCAGCGCGGTAAGCACCTTCTTTTTGACGATGCCACGCAGGATGGGGATCTTCAGCAGCCGTGCCAGTTTGGCCGGCGGCATCTTCTGGCTCACGCCTTGTTGGAACTTCACCCACAAGCGCGGCACCGAGAAAAACACCGTGGGCCGGGCACGCTGCAAATCGGCCACAAAGGTGTCGAGGCTGTCTGCAAAGTAAACGTGCATACCCGACGCGAGTTGGCCGTGTTCCACCAACATGCGCTCGGCCACGTGTGACAGCGGCAAGTAGCTCAGGATGCGGGAATGCTGGCCGATGCTGTCCATGCGCTTCAAGCCTGACCGGATGGCCCAGGCAAAGGTGTTGAAGCTGTGCATCACGCCCTTGGGCGCGCCAGTGGTACCGGAGGTGTACATGATGGTGGACAGCTCGTCGCCGTCACGCACGGGGTTGCCCACCAGCGGCGCTGTCTTGACCACGATGTCCTCCCACAAGGGGTAACTCTTCTTCGCGTCGTCTGGCGCCAGCGGATGGGCAATGCAGGGCAGCCCAGCGGGGATGCCTGGCTTCATGCCCGCCCAGCCGTCGAGCTTGCCCACAAACAAGAGTTTGGCTTCGCTGTGTTCAAGAATTTGGCGGATGGTGCCTGCCGCCAGCGTTGGGTAAAGCGGCACCGATACATGACCGGCCAGCCAGATGGCGTAGTCGGTCATCAGCCAGTGCGCTGTGTTTTTGGCGATGAGTGCGATACAGCTGCCCTTGGGCAAACCAAGCGACAACAAGTGCGTGGCCATGCGACGGGACTCGTCCATCACCTGGCGCCAGGTGTAGTCACGAACTTGGCCACCGCCCAGCGGTTGGGTCAGGGCGACCGTGTCGGGGATCGTGCTTTCCCAGTGGTACAGGCGTTGCAGCGCGAGCAAGTCAGATGGAACGTTAGAAGCCATGATGTTGGTGCCCGCCAGTGCGGGGCAGCGGTGCTGATGAGGCGCCAAGACTAACCACGACAGCGGCCGCTGAACAGCAGGACTTCCCTCAGGTGCGGTGCACCATTCAGTCCAGGCTCAGGCTGGCAGGGCGACCGTGTCGTCCAGCTCTTGCGCCACGGCCTCGGCGGCGGCCAAGAGCCGCGCGGCGTCCATGCGCGCTTGCGGCGCCAGCGCGTCAACCACCGGCTCCAGACTGGCTGGCGCAAAGAGCATGGCCTGCGCCAACGCCGACAAAACACAAACCCCTTCGCGCCCAGGCGGCAAGGTCAACGTGCTGTGCACGCCCACGTGATGGCGCACACTGACCACAGCAGCGGCGGCAAGGCCCCAGCTTTCACACAGCGCAGCGCCCAGCGCGTCGTGGCTCACACCAAAGCCCACGTGCTCCAGGCCCAGCAGTTCCACGTCATTGCGCGCAGCGCGCAACATCGAGCGGTAATGGTCGACAGCATGGCGAAAAAGCACCGCCTTGCCGCATTCTTCAAACAGGCCCGCCGAATGCGCCACCCAGGCGTCCAGCCCCAAACGCTGCGCCAAGCGCCCCATCACCGTGCCGCGCTTGGTAGCACGCGTCCACACGGCGTCCAGCTCGCCTGCAGCGCCAAAAGCTGCACGCAGGCCAAATTCATAGGCAATGCCCACCACTTCACGGGTGCCCAAAAACGTGATGGCCTGCTGCACGCTTTGCACGCGGCCCTTCAAGTTGTAGAGCGACGAGTTCACCGCCTTGAGCACGGCCGCCGCCAGCGCCATGTCGTTTTCCATGAGTCGCGCCACAGCGTCCAGGTTCACGTCGTCGTCGGCCAGCAGGAGCGAGAGCTTGACCAGCACATCGGGCCGTGCCGGGATGTCGATGTCCAAGGTGCGCAGTTCTGGGTTGACGGGCATGGTGTGCGGCCGTTGGTGGGGTGGTTGCATGCTAGGCAGATACCCTGGCGGCAATACCTTGAGCAAAGCCCAGAACCCTTGGCAATTGCGCCCCAAGGTGAATGCAAAACGCCCAGATCGCACGTGCTAGCCTCGCGCGCCGCAGCGGCCCATCAAATTGATTTCGGCAAAGGGACAGGGGAGCGGATTGACAACACCAGAGGCACTCGCCCGCCAAGCCATCGATCAGCGCCTTACCCAGGCGGGTTGGTTGGTGCAAGGGCTCAAAGACTTCAACCCGGGTGCGGGCAGAGGTGTGGCGGTGCGTGAACTCAGCACCGATACGGGCCCCGCCGACTACGTGCTGCTGGTTGACCGTGTGGCCGTGGGCGTCATCGAAGCCAAGCGCGACGAAGAAGGTGAACGCATCACCGCGCACGAGCCACAGACCGAGCGTTATGCCAACGCCAAGCTGAAGTGGAAAAAAGACGGTAAACGGCTGCGTTTTCTCTTTGAAGCCACGGGTTTGATCACCCGTTTCACCGACGCGCTGGACCCTGCCCCGCGTTCACGCGAAATCTTCAACTTCTTTCGCCCGGAACAGTTGGCTGTCTGGCTGACGCAAGACAACAGCCTGCGTGGCCGATTGGCTGCGACGCTACCGGCGTTGCCGAGCCTTGGGCTTCGTGAATGCCAGGTCAGCGCCGTCACGGGGTTGGAGCGCTCGCTGGCGCAAAACCGCCCACGCGCCCTGGTGCACATGGCCACAGGTGCGGGCAAGACCTTCACGGCCATCACCGCTGTTTATCGCTTGCTCAAATTCGGCCAAGCCAAGCGCGTGCTTTTTTTGGTCGACACACGCAACCTGGGCAAACAAGCACACCAAGAGTTCATGGCCTATCAGCCGGGTGACGACAAACGCAAGTTCACCGAGCTGTATGGCGTGCAGCGCCTGGCCAGCTCAGCCATCGACCCGCATGCGCAGGTTGTCATCTCAACGATCCAGCGCATGTACTCGGTGCTGAGCGGTGAGCCCATTGACGAATCAGCCGAAGACACCACGCTCAATGAAGTTCAGCAGACCACAACGCAGGCCAAGTTGGTGCGCTACAACGCCCAAGTGCCCGTCGAGCACTTCGACTTCATCGTCATCGACGAGTGCCACCGCAGCATCTACAACCTGTGGAAACAGGTGCTCGACTATTTCGACGCTTTTTTGATCGGCCTGACAGCCACGCCCGACCAGCGCACCTACGGCTTTTTTCAGCAAAACATCGTCGCCGAATATGGTTACGAGCAGTCGGTGGCCGACGGTGTGAACGTGGGCTACGACGTCTACGAAATCAACACCGAAGTAAGCACCCAAGGTGGAAAGTTGGCCGCCCGTGAATGGGTTGACCACCGCGAGCGCCAAACGCGCCAAAAGCGCTGGGCGCAAACCGAGGCCGAGCTGGCCTACACACCCACGCAGTTAGACCGCTCTGTGGTCAACGCCAGCCAGATCCGCCTGGTTGTGCAGGCCATGAAAGCCGCCGTAGAAACACAGATATACCCGGGTCGCAAAGAAACGCCCAAGACGCTCATCTTCGCCAAGACCGACAGCCACGCCGACGACATTGTGCAAACCGTGCGCGAGGTCTACGCCCAGGGCAATGCCTTTTGCCGCAAGGTCACCTACAGCGAAAAAGACGCCGAAGGCGTGCTCACGGCTTTTCGCAATGACTTTTATCCACGCATTGCCGTCACCGTTGACATGATCGCCACGGGCACCGACGTCAAGCCGCTCGAAGTGCTGCTCTTCATGCGCGATGTGCGCAGCCGGGGTTATTACGAGCAAATGAAGGGTCGCGGCGTGCGCAGCCTGGGTGCCGACCACTTGCGCAAGGTGTCGGCCAGCGCCGAAGGGGCCAAGAGCCGCTTTGTGTTGATCGACGCCGTGGGTGTTGAACGCTCGAACAAAACCGACAGCCGCCCCTTGGAAAAGAAGCCCGGCACGCCCTTGAAAGACTTGCTCTTTGGCGTGGCCATGGGCAGCCGTGACGACGACACTGTCACCTCATTGGCCAACCGCTTGCTGCGCCTGGCCACCAGCTTGGAGCCCGCTGCATTGGCGCGTGTGCAAGAAGCCAGTGGCGGTGTGCCGGTACGTGAACTGGCGCGCGCATTGCTGAATGCACTCGACCCCGACGCCATCGCCCAAGCCGCCTTGGCCACCGCAGCAGCGCAGGGCATCACGCGCAGCGAAGACACGCTCTTGCCCGACGAGCTGGCCGCTGCGCGCGCACCCCGTGTGGCGGCGGCTTGCGCACCCTTTGACAACCCCCAACTGCGCGACGCGATTGAAGGCGCGCGGCGCGAGCTTGAACAAGTCATCGACCACATCAACCTCGACAGCTTGGTGTCCAGCGACTACAGCGAAAAACTGCAAGAGCAAGCCCAGACCGAGGTGCAGCGCTTTGCCGAGTTCATTGCGCAGCACAAAGACGAGATTGATGCCTTGGGGTTTTTCTACGACCAGCCCTACCAGCGCCGCGCATTAACTTTTGAGATGATGGAAACATTGCACCAGCACCTCGCCCGCCCGCCGCTGATGCTGAGTACTGACCGGCTTTGGGCGGCGTATTCGAGGTTGCAACCGCGCTTGATCGCGGGTGCGCAGGGCAACGCGGTGCAGGCCGTCAGCGCCAAACGCCAGTTGACCGATCTCATCCAATTGGTACGTTTTGCCATGGGGCTGGACAAAGAATTGCGCCCCTTTCAAGACGCCGTGGACCGCCGCTTTCAGGCCTGGATATTCCGCCACAACGCGCAGCGCGGCACGGCCTTCACGCCAGAGCAGACCGAGTGGCTGCGTTTGATGAAAGACCACATCGCCAGCAGTTGCAGCGTGGCCCGCAGCGACTTCGACCACGCCGAATTTGCCAAGCGCGGTGGCCTGCAAAAGGCCTGGGGCTTGTTTGAGGGCGGGCTGGATGGGGTGATGGGGGAGATGAATCGGGAGTTGGTGGCGTGAACTTACCGCAGGGTTGGACATGGGCGGTGATTGGTGACACCGGCAGATACGTGAATGGATTTGCGTTTAAGCCGTTGCATTGGGGAACCCATGGCAAACCGATTGTGCGAATTCAAAATCTCACTGACAAATCAAAGCCTTTGAACCGTACCCAAATCGAAGTCCCAAGATCGATTCATGTCGCCACCGGTGATCTACTGGTCAGTTGGTCGGCGACGCTCGACGTGTTCCGCTGGGACCGTGAGCCAGCGCTATTGAATCAGCACATTTTCCGAGTAATTCCGGACACTCTGATCGCCAATGATCGCTGGCTCTACTACGCGTTCAAAGTTGCCATCAGGCAATTGGGTGAGAGCGCCCACGCTCATGGAAGCACCATGACACACATTAATCGATTGCCGTTCCTGGCTCACCGATTGCCCCTCCCGCCGATGTCAGAACAGTTGCGAATCGCAGATCGACTAGACGAAGTTGTCTCCGATTTCGACTCCGGCGTACATGAATTGTTAACCGCGCAAAAGAAGCTCAAGCAATACCGCCAATCGCTGCTCAAGTCCGCCGTTGACGGCAGTCTCACGGCCCAGTGGCGAGCGCAAAACCCACCCACCGAAAGCGGCGCCGATTTGCTCGCCCGCATCCTGCGCGAGCGGCGCGCGCAGTGGGAAGCCGCGCAGCTGGCCAAGTTCAACCTTGCCAGCAAGCCTCCCCCGACAGATTGGCAAGCATCGTACCGGGAGCCAAGCGGCCCAAGCACACATGAGTCAACTCCGTTGCCAGTCGGATGGATCTGGGCAAGCGCTGGGCAATTGTTGGCCTCTTTAACGAGCGGGTCGCGAGATTGGGCACAGTTTTATGGTCGCGGCGACTGCACGTTTGTGATGGCACAGAACGTCCGTCCTTGGAGACCGGATTTCACATTCCGCCAAGCCGTTGATCCGCCGCAGGGTGACCGCGATCGACTGCGCTCCGAGATTAAGGTCAACGACCTGTTGGTGACGATTGTTGGCGCCAATACTGGGCAATCGTGTCGAGTCGTGGGCACCTTGACCAGCCACTTTGTCTGCCAGAGCGTTGCGTTGCTCAGGTTGGTCGAGACTGACAGTTCTGAGTTCATGAATGCGGTGCTGAACAGCCCAGCCCATGGCCAGCGTCACTTCAGTGCAATGAACTATGGGGCAGGTCGGCCACACTTGAGCTTTGAACAATTGGAGATGCTCCTGGTACCACTGCCGCCACTTGATGAGCAGCAGCAAATCATCACCCTACTCAACGACCAACTTGAATCGTTAACCGCCCAAGAAGCCGCCATCCAACAAGCCCTGAAACTCGCCGCAGCCCAACGCCAAAACATCCTGCGTGCCGCCTTCTCTGGCCAACTGGTGCCACAAGACCCGAACGACGAACCGGCCAGCGTTTTGCTGGCGCGCATCCTCGCCGAGCGCGACCGCCAAAGTGACAAACCAACAGCGCCCAAGGCCCGCCGCAAGAAGGTGTCATCTCCATGACCGCCAGCATGACTCTAGATGACGTGGCGGCGCTCGCAGAACGCTTCGACCTCGAGTGCAAATCCGCGCAGGGCCGCGATGGGCGCGGGGAATTGCCCGACGACTTCTGGAAGAGTTACAGCGCCATGGCCAATGGCGATGGCGGCGTGATCTGGTTGGGTATTCAAGAAAAGCCGCGAGGTGAATTCAGGGCTTTGGGCTTGAGCGATGTTGCCCGCGTTCGCAAGGCGCTGTGGGACAACCTGCACAACCGCAACAAGGTCAGCGCCAATGTTTTGGGTGAGGCCGATGTGCAACCCGTTGATGTGAATGGGCTAACGGTCTTGCGTGTGCAGGTGCCACGCGGCGCACGACCAGTCAAACCCGTTCATTTGGGCGCCAACCCGTTCGGCAACACCTATCTGCGACGCCATGAAGGTGACTATGTAGCCGATGACGAGACCGTGCGCCGCATGTTGGCCGAGCGCGTGGAGGACTCGCGAGACGAGCGCTTTCTAAAACACTTCGACTTCGACGACCTGGACATGGAGACTGTGGCGGCCTACCGCAACCGGTTTGCGGCTGTGAAGCCAGGGCATGTTTGGGCGGACCTCGCGGTCCCTGACTTCCTGGAACGCATCGGTGCCTTTGGCAAGGACCGCGAAGGCGGTGGCGCGGCGTTGCGTTTGGCTGGGCTATTGATGTTTGGCCGGGCCGAGGTCATTCGTGATGCTTTGCCCAACTACATGGTGGACTACCAAGAGCGGCCACAGGCGCAAACCGAGCGACGTTGGATAGACCGCTTGGTTCCTGATGGTAGCTGGTCTGGCAATGTTTACGACTTCTTCCGCAAGGTTTACGGCAAGCTCACCGCTGAGCTGAAAGTGCCATTCCAGTTGTCGGATGGGCAGCGCGTCGAAGACACACGCTTGCACGAGGCGCTGCGCGAAGCCCTGGCCAATACCCTGATACATGCGGACTTCTCCGGGCGGGTGTCGGTGTTGGTCGTCAAACGGCCTGACATGTTCGGGTTTCGTAATCCTGGTCTGATGCGCGTTTCTGTTGAACAAGCGCTGGCGGGTGGCACCAGCGACTGCAGAAACCGCCGCATGCAGACCATGTTTCAGCTTGTGGGCTATGGTGACCACGCGGGCTCGGGCATTCCCAAGATTTATCGCAACTGGGCTGATCAGCATTGGCGCATTCCGGTTCTGCGCCAGCAGGTGGAGCCCGAACAGACCTTGATGGAACTGCACATGTCGAGCTTGTTGTCGGCCGAGGTAGTGGCCGACTTGCAAGTGCGATTGGGCCGTAGGTTCGAAGAACTTGCAGCGCTTGAGCGGCTGGCATTGGTGACAGCCTCGGTTGAGCGCGAGTTCAATCACACACGGATGAAGGAAATGTCGTCGGAACACCCGTCAGACATTTCCAAGCGCCTCGCCAAACTCGTTCGCGATGGCTTGTTGTCGACCCAGGGCACGGGGCGCGGCTTGGTGTACTTTCTGCCTTGGTTACTGCACCGCCAGCCATCTGCGTCGTTCAACGAATTTGAGATCGGTGAGTCGGGGCGCCTTCCGTCGCATTCGAACCAACTAACACCGGAGCTTGAGTCGTTAACACCGGAGCTAAGGCTGCTAACACCGGAGCTAGACGAACAGCCAGGAAGCGACAAAGTTGCTGTGGTGTCGGAGCTGAGCGGCTTGAGCCCGGAGCGACTTCAGGCATTGACGCGCATGGCCCAAGCCGTGAGCTTGCGTCGACGCACCCCACCCGCATTGGTTTCGGCCACGGTCCTAGCGTTGTGCGAGGAGCAGTATCTGGGCCTGCGCGTGCTGGCAGCGCTGCTGGGGCGCAGGGATAGGGACGGGGGCGATTTGCGAAAGCGCATCTTGAATCCGCTGGTTTCGCAAGGGCAGCTCAAGCGTGCTTTTTCGCTACCCAACGATCCTCGTCAGGGATACATGAAGACCCAGACGCCAATGGACACTGCGCCAGATAAACCTTGAATGCCCTGACGAACGCCCTATGAACACCTCTGCCTTGATCCAGAAAGTCTGGAATTTTTGCCACACGCTGAAAGACGACGGCGTGGGCTATGGCGACTACCTGGAGCAGCTCACGTACTTGCTGTTTTTGAAGATGGCGCACGAATACGGCCAGCCGCCCTACGAGCGCAAAACGCAGGTACCCGCAGGGCACGATTGGGCCGCTTTGCGCAGCAAGGTGGGCGCGCCACTGGAAGCCCAATACCTGGCCACCCTGCACACCTTGGGCCTAGAAGGCGGCATGCTGGGCGCGATTTTCTTCAAGGCGCAAAACAAGATTCAAGACCCGGCCAAGTTGGCGCGCTTGGTGCAAATGATCGATGCCGAAAGTTGGGTCGGCATGGACGCCGACACCAAGGGCGACTTGTACGAAGGCTTGCTGCAAAAAAACGCCGAAGATACGAAGAGCGGCGCGGGCCAGTACTTCACACCACGCGCCGTGATCCAGGCCATGGTGGAGTGTGTGCGGCCCGAACCCATGAAGACGATTGCCGACCCTGCTTGCGGCACGGGTGGTTTTTTTCTCGGCGCCTACAACTGGCTTACGCGCCCAGGGCAAACCTTGAACAAACGCCAAGCGGCGTTTTTGACCGGCAACACGTTTTTCGGCAATGAGATCGTGCCCGGCACAAGGCGCTTGTGCTTGATGAACCTGTTTTTGCACAACGTGGGCGACATGACGGGCGAGCCCAGCGTGGAGCGCGCCGACGCGCTGCTGACAGAGCCCACAAGGACTTTCGATTACGTGCTGGCCAATCCGCCGTTTGGCAAAAAAAGCAGCATGACTTTCACGAACGCAGAAGGCGACGACGACCGCGAGTCACTCACCTACGAGCGGCGTGACTTTTGGACCACCACGTCCAACAAACAACTCAATTTTTTGCAGCACATCGTGAGCATGCTGGGCAGCCAGGGCAAGGCCGCCGTGGTGCTGCCCGACAACGTGCTGTTTGAAGGTGGCGCGGGCGAAAAAATCCGCCGCAAATGGCTTGAGAGCTGCGACGTGCACACCGTGCTGCGCTTGCCCACCGGCATCTTCTACGCACAGGGCGTGAAGGCCAACGTGGTGTTCTTTGACGCGCGGCCCAAAGACGGCACGGCGCAAACCAAAGGCGTGTGGTTTTACGACCTGCGAACCAACAAACACTTCACTTTGAAGACGCGCACTTTGGCCTATGACGACTTGCGTGATTTCATCGTTTGTTACCACCCAGAAAACCGCCACATGCGCCAGGCCAGCGAGCGCTTTCGCTACTTCAGTTATGACGAATTGGTGGCGCGCGACAAGGCCAGCCTGGACGTGTTTTGGTTGAAGGACGAGAGCCTGGACAACCTGGCCGACTTGCCCCCGCCCGATGTGTTACAGCAAGAGATCATTGAGCATCTGGAGGCGGCATTGGCGGCATTCAGAGACGTGGCAGCGAGCTTGCCTTCATCGGCGGCAACGACCAACCTCGTCGACAGCTGAAATGAAAAAGCGCCACGGGTTGCGTGGCGCTCTCCTGTCCGCTCTCTTGTCGTTGGTTGCTTGCACCACTGCGGGTGGCAGGGTTCAGCTGGATACGCCATCTTTGGTTGGCGGTCCAAGTCTCCTCAGGCACCTCATCCCGGTGGCCGAAGCAGCAAACGCTGCAAAGGCCCGCCTTCGCGAGTGGGCGCACTGTAGCGATGGCCGGGTGGCACGCGGGTTCGGGGTTTCCCTCAGCGGGGCTTCGACAAGCTCAGCCTGAACGGAGTCAGGCCAGGCGCGCCCAGGCCAGCAAACGCGCCCGCGCTCAGCTCTTGGCCGCGTCTTCCTTGATCCACTGCGCCGCACGCTCGGCAATCATCAGCACGGGTGAATTGGTGTTGCCGCTGGTGATGGTGGGCATCACGCTGGCGTCCACCACGCGCAAGCCGGCCACGCCGCGCACTTGCAATCGGCTGTTGACAACGGCCCTCTCGTCGCCATCAGCGCCCATGCGGCAGGTGCCTACGGGGTGGAAGATGGTGGTGCCGATGTCACCCGCCAAACGTGCCAGTTCATCGTCGCTTTGGAACTGTGCACCGGGTTTGATTTCTTTGGGCCGGTACTTGGCCAAGGCGCTTTGCGCGACGATGCGGCGCGTCAAACGCAATGAATCGCTGGCGACCTGACGATCTGCTGATGTCGACAAGTAGTTGGCCTGAATACGGGGTGCGTCCAGCGGCCGCGCTGAGCGGATCTGCACATGGCCGCGCGATGTGGGGTTCAGGTTGCACACGCTGGCGGTGAAGGCATTGAAGCGGTGCAGCGGCTCGCCAAAAGCGTCTAGCGACAGCGGCTGCACGTGGTACTGCAAGTTGGGCCACTGTTGACTCGGGTCGCTGAAGGCAAAAGCACCCAGTTGTGATGGCGCCATGCTCATGGGGCCCGTGCGGCGCACCAAGTATTCAAGCCCAATCAGGGCCTTTCCCCACCACGAATTGGTCATGGTGTTGAGGGTCTTGGCGCCCTTGACTTCATACACCGCGCGGATCTGCAAATGGTCTTGCAAATTGGCGCCCACGCCGGGCAAGTCATGTTGCACTTTGACGTTATGAGATTGCAACAAGGCCCCGGGGCCGATGCCTGAGAGCTGCAAGAGCTGCGGTGTGGCCACAGCGCCGGCGGCCAGCACCACCTCACGCGTGGCGCGAGCCACCAGCGGTGCGTCGCCACCCAGCGGCAGCACTTCCACGCCCACCGCACGCAGCGTTTCACCGGCGCCTTCAAGCAACACGCGCGAGGTGTGCGCGCTCGTCCACACCTGCAAGTTCCTGCGCCCCACCACGGGCCGCAAGAAGGCTTTGGACGTGTTCCAGCGCCAGCCCGCACGCTGGTTCACTTCAAAGTAGCCCACACCGGCGTTGTTGCCCCGGTTGAAGTCGTCGGTGGCGGGTATGCCGGCTTCTTGCGCGGCGGCTGAGAAGGCGTCCAGGATGTCCCAGCGCAAGCGCTGTTTGTCGACACGCCATTCGGCGCCAGGTTGTTTGCCCTTGGGGTCGAACGTGCCCGCACCATGCAGCTCATCGCCCCCCCGCCAATGGCCTTCGTGCTGTTTGAAGTAAGGCAGGCAGTGCTGCCAGCGCCAGGTGTCGTCGCCGGTGGTGTCGGCCCAGCTGTCGTAGTCACGGGCTTGGCCACGCATGTAGATCATGCCGTTGATGCTGGAGCTGCCGCCCAGTACTTTGCCGCGTGGGTAGCGCAAGCTGCGCCCGTTCAGGCCCGCTTCGGGCTCGGTACTGAAGAGCCAGTCGGTGCGTGGATTGCCGATGCAGTACAGGTAGCCCACAGGGACGTGGATCCAGTGGTAGTCATCGTGTCGGCCGGCTTCGATCAACAAAACGCGCATCTCGGGGTTTTGGCTCAGCCGGTTGGCCAGCAAGCAGCCGGCTGTGCCAGCACCAACGATGATGTAGTCGTACGGGGCGATTTTTTCGTGGTCCATGGTGTGATTCTTTGCGGCTGAATTCGAGCACAGGCGGCCTACGGTTTTGCTGACGGCTGGGGCTTCGCAGGCCAGGCCTAGGGTTAACCTGCTGGCCGCAAAACAACACTTGATGCGCCAACGCTTTGCCCCGCGTCAGCAGGCACGACCATAATGCTCGCTCTGTGTCTGGCGGCCGCGCATTCTTTGGATTCACGCAGGATCAAAGCTCGACATGGTTCTTCAGGTAATTGATTGAGGGCTTCTCTCGTGGGAAACAAACTTTACGTTGGCAACTTGGCCTACTCTGTGCGCGATGAATCGTTGCAGGGTGCCTTTTCGCAGTTCGGCTCTGTGGCTTCGGCCAAGGTCATGATGGATCGCGACACCGGTCGCTCGAAGGGCTTCGGCTTCGTCGAGATGGGCTCGGACGCTGAGGCCCAAGCGGCCATCAACGGCATGAATGGTCAGCCCCTGGAAGGCCGCGCCATTGTCGTGAACGAGGCTCGTCCTCGTGAGGAACGCCCAGGCGGTTTCGGCGGCGGCGGTGGCGGTGGCGGCCGTAGCAGCGGCGGCGGTGGTTACGGCGGTGGTGCCGGCGGCGGCGGTGCTGGCGGCGGTGGTGCTGGAGGCGGCGGTCGCAGCCCCTACGGTGGTGGTGGCGGCGGTGGTGGCGGTGGTGGTCGCAGCCCCTACGGTTCTGGCGGCGGCGGCGGTGGTCGCAGCGGTGGTGGCGGCGGCTACGGCGGTGGCGGCGGTGGCGGTGGCCGAGGCGGCTACTGAACAGCCTGATTGGCAGCGCTGGGTTTGAACAACCCCGCTGTCATCGAACAAGGCGCAGGTGCTTGACACCCGCGCCTTTTTTCTTGGGCGCCTCTCGTTGGGTCATGTCATTGGTTTCTGTCAATGTCGCTTGCCATGGGCGCTCGTCGCGCATGCGCGCACTCATGGGATTGCACACGGGCTGGCAGACAAGCTCGCATACGCACCTCAAGTTCGCCTGGGCTTGCGTCCCCGGCCCGCCGCCAAGCGGTCGAACACCATGTTGGGCAGCAAGCGCATGAGCTTCGCCACCACCCCCATCTGCCAGGGTATGACGCGGTAGCTGACACCCGCCAGGATAGTTTGATAGGCCTTGTCGGCAAACTTCGCCGCAGGCACCAAAAAAGGCATGGCATAGGGATTGCCCGCTGTCAAAGGCGTGGCGATGTAGCCGGGTAGCAAGGTCGTCACATGCACACCCGTGCCACGACACTCGCCCCGCAGGCTTTCACAGTAATTCACCACGGCGGCCTTGCTGGCACAGTAAGCACCGTGCCCCGGCAGGCCCCGGATGGCGGCCACGCTGGCCACGCCAACCAAGCTGCCGCTGCGCCGCTCACGCATCGGTGCCACAAAGGGCTGAAAGGTGGCGGCCAGGCCGGTGACGTTGGTGGCCAAGGTGTCGCGCATCACCTCCAGATCGGCGCGCTGAGCGGTGTCCATGCCCACGCTGATACCCGCGTTGGCAATCACCACATCGGGCAGGCCTTGCTCCGCCATGCAGGCTTGGCCTGCGGCCACGATGCTGGCCAGGTCCTGCACGTCGGCACCGTAAACGGCGTAGCGCTCCTTTGGCCAGCCTTGTTCCTTGGCCCAACGTTCGACATCTGCCGATCGCCGCGCCACCAGCGCGAGCCGCCAGCCAGATTGGGCATACCGCACGGCCAAGGCCTGGCCTATGCCGCTGGAAGCCCCCGTAATAAAGACCAAAGGCGCAATTGTGCTCATGTCATTGTTTAACCTTGTTGGCACCCGGTGGTGGCACACGCGCCGAGAACACCGCATGCTGATGACCTGATAACTCCACACGTCCCAGGCTGTGGTCGTAAAACAGGGCACCAGCGCGCAGCTCGGCGCCCGCGCGTTTGACCAGCACCGGCAAGTGCGTGCGCAAACGTTCTTGCACTGTGAACAGATGCAAAAACTCGCTGCGCACCAGCAACGCTTCGCCGCGGCGGTCGACACTGTCGACCTGCGCATCACCAATGAGCTGCACCTCACTGCCGTCGCCGTTGCTCAGGGCGCGTTGGGCGTGCGCCAAGGTGACGCGCCCATCGGGCGCAAAAGCTTGCACCTTGACGCTGTCGATCTCAACGCGGTCGGTGTCGGGGAAGTGGCGCATCTGGGCGCCCACGATGCGCAGCTTCAATCGCCCGGTGGGTTCGAACCGTTCGAGCACAAAGTTGCTCATGGTGTAGTCAGGCTCACTGCGTGGGGCTTGCACCTCACGCGGTATGACGGGTGCTGGCACGCTCTTGACCAACCACCAAGAGCCCAGCGCCAAAAAGACCATCAGCAAGAGCGGCAAATAGTTCGAAAGCATCTGCGGCAAACGCTGATACCAGCGCAGGCCTGCTGACGCCGGTGCGCCGCGCGCCGCGCCCAGGGAGAGTGAGACCTCAGGCAGGTCGGGCAGGTGCAGTTCAACGGACATGGGCAGCAGGGCTCAACACATCAACGTCCGACATGACCATGGCGGCGGCTTCAAGTGGCATCCGGCGTGCCCGCTTGCTCACGCAGCAAAGCGCTGTATCGCCCGCTGGCCACCAAGAGCAAATCGCACAACTCGCGCGCCGCGCCGCGCCCACCGGCCTGTGTGGTGACGTGGTGCACCACGGCCAGCACCTCAGCATGAGCGTTGGGTGGTGCGGCAGAAAAACCCGCACGCAGCAGCAGCGGCAGATCAGGCCAGTCGTCGCCGATCACGGCCACGTCGGGCCAATCCAAGCCCAGCTCAGCCAGCTTGGCTTGTGCCACCAAGAGCTTGTCTTTGGCGCCATAAACCGCGTGCGGCAGACCCAGCTCGGCCACGCGCTGGCGCACAGCAGCCGAGTCGCGCCCGGTGATGACGATGGGCACGATGCCCGCAGCCATCAGCAACTTCAACCCCTGGCCATCGAGCACGCTGAAAGCTTTGAAAACTTCACCTTGTTCGCCGATGTACAAACTGCCATCGGTGAGCACGCCGTCGACATCAAAAATGGCAGCGCGCATGGCGCCTGCCCTGCCCTGCGCCAGCAGCAGCAGCTCGGGCGCGAAGGTCAAGCTCGGCTGATGTGAAACGTTGGCCACCAGGTGCTGCGTGTCAGTCCAGGGTCACTTCGGTGCGCACCGTGCCTGCGCGGTCGGCCGTGGCCGTGATGGCCAGCACCGTGTGGCGGGGGCCGCGCACTACCCACTCGACCACGGCGCGGTCGGCCGTCACGTCGCGGTTGGGCAAAAAACCTTGCAGGCTCATCTTGGGCGCGTGACCTTCCAGGTGCGCGCCTTCCACACGTTCACGACCGCTCACCAAGTGGGCCTGTGCTGGCAAGTGGATCTCAAAAATTGTGCCCCGCGATGTCTTGCGCTCGAGCGAACGCTTGGTGACATAGGCCGGTAGATATCCGCTGTTGGCCACGGCAAAGCGCACGCGCCAAGTGTCTGCCCCCAAGGCGCGAACTTCGGTGCGCAATATTTCCAGCTTCGGCAAGCTCAGCGCAATCTGCGTCATCCACGCCGGAAATCGCGCGACTTCACGTTCGCGCAGTTTGGCCGGTGGGTTGCGCCAGTAGTTCATCTTGTCCCAGCCGCCCAGCTCGACCATGCCCAGCTGCGGGTGGCGAAAAGCGTACCAATCCACATAGGCGCGGCCAGCGCACTGCTCGTCGCTCCACTTGAGCAACTTGACATCGTCTTCTTCGGGGTGCTCGCGGTACCAGTCAATCCACTTGTAGTCGGTGATGCCAGCCTCTTTGTTCGGCGACCAGATCTCGACCGTCCAAAACAGCGCGCCCAGGTGTTCGTAGACCCAGTCTTGTGTGCCGCTGATGGTCTGCTTGGGGTGATATTTGAAGTCATGAAAGATGCTGATGGCCGGGTAGCCCGTGCTCTTGGCGCCCAGCGCTGAAAAGCGTTTGTATTGCCACAGGTCTTCGGGCGTCATGTCGTCGTCACTGTGCGTGCCCATGGGCCGCAGAATGACGCCGCTGTGCGTGTGGTAACTGATGGCCGCGCCGATGTTGGGGTGCGATGTGATGAAGGCCACCATGGCCCGCACTTCGGGCTCACTGGTCGGGTAAGGACCTGCGCCCGCTTGCTCAAATTCCTGGCGCCAATAGGCCGGGAAGTTGCGGTTCAGGTCCAGGCCTTCGATGTCAGGGTTGGTCGAAATCTTGAGCCCGTCGTAATTCTTCAGCGTGCCCTCGGGCATCAAGCGAAAGTACTCGCCGCCAAATTCACCAGGGTCCCGCGGCACCATCAAGCGCGCATCGAGTGCGCTCTTTTTGTAGGTGCCATGCGGGTCGGGCACTCGCATAAAGAGCATCCGGCCATCACCGTCAACGTCTTCCACCGTCAGGCCGTCCACCGGCGCTTCTTCAAATGGGTAGGGCCGGGTGCTCGAGCGGATGTGGCGCGGTTTGTCGGCCAGCGCCAGCTCAGCGCCATCAGGGTTCAGGCGCGGGCAGATATAGACCACGCGGGTGTCGAGCAAATGGCGCAGCTGTGCGTCGTTGCTGTCATACCCCACCACCAAGTGGTGCAGCCAATACAAGCACGCCGTGCTGGCGGTCAGTTCCGCCGCGTGGATGTTGCCGTCGGCCCAAAACGCGGGCTTGTCGCTGTCAACACCGGTGGCGGTGTTGGTCACCACCAGCAGCCAGATGTCACGCCCCTCATGGCTCTTGCCGATGGAGCGCAACTCCACCAGGGAAGGCAACGCCGCCGCGTAATCTTGCAGCAATCGTGTGAGCTCGGGGTAACGATAAAACTGGTCGAAACGGGGGACGGGAATGGGCGGCATGTCGTCTCTTTTTATGTTGACAGGGCGTGGTGTGACAAGCGTGTCGTCAGCCGACGATTGTGCCCCGTGGCCCGGGTGGCATCAGCCTGCAAACAGCTCGCGGCCATCCTGAAAGACCCGCAGTTCGCCACTGGCAAAGGCGCGCCACGCTTCGCCTTGTGTGAGCGCTTGCGTGGCCACCATCACCACGCGGTCCGCTGCTGTGGTGTGCTGCGAAAAATCAACGCTCAGGTCCTCATCGGCCAACTGTGCAGCACCAAAGGGATGCTCACGAACCAAAGAAAACAAATGTGTTGACGCGTGGGCCCAGAGCGCCTGGCCGTTCGACAAAAGCATGTTGAACGTGCCGTGGCGCGCCAGCACGGGCAGCAGTTCGCGCAGCGTGCAGCTCAGTTCTTCGACGCTGGGCACCGCCGCATGGGCCTTGGCCAGCTCTTGCATCAACCAACAAAAAGCGCGCTCGCTGTCGGTGTCGCCCACGGGCCGAAAAGCGCCGTGCAAGCGCGGGTGGAAATCGACCAAATTGCCGTTGTGCGCAAACACCCAGTAGCGGCCCCACAACTCGCGCATGAAGGGGTGTGTGTTCTCCAGCGCCACGCGGCCTTGCGTGGCCTTGCGAATGTGGGCGATGACGTTGTCGCTGCGAATAGGGTAGTTCTTGACCAACTCGGCCACGGGCGAGCGCCGCGCGCCATGGTGGTCAACAAACAAGCGCAGGCCACGGTCTTCAAAAAACGCGATGCCAAACCCGTCTCTGTGTTCATCGGCGCGCGCGGCCAGCCCGGTGAAGCTGAACATCACGTCGGTCGCGGTGTTGGCGTTCATGCCCAGCAGTTGGCACATGACAGTTTGACCTGAGTGAAGGCTGAACGACGCTTAGCGACGCTTGTCGACACTTAGCGAAACGGCGAAAACACGCGCGTAAGGCCCCGAAAACTGAACAAGCTGCCCGGGTTTCCTTTTTCTTCCAGCACCGCGCTCATGCGGCTCAGCACATAGTTGCTTCGCCTGGCGCGCCAGATCAACAAGTCGGCCAGCCAGGGGTGTTGGTTCACGCGATTGGCTTTTTCGTAGAGGGCAAAGCGGGGTTTGAGTGCGTGCATCGCAAGCTCATAGCGCGCCCGTGCGGCCGCGTCGTCCAAGCGCAGCTCGCGCGCGGCGACGATGGTTTCAGCCGCCAGGATGCCTGTCTCCATGGCCTTGCCGATGCCTTCGCCAGAGAACGCATAGGTGCTGCCTGCGGCCTCGCCCGTCACAAGCAAACCAGGCCGTGACCAGCGCGCCCCGGCCAGCGAGCAGCGCAGCGGCGCGCCCTTTATCTCGCCCACCACCTGCCCGGTGGCCATCAGTTCGCGTGCGGGGGCATACAGCGCGCAGAACTCGTCAAACATGTGGCGCAGGTTGTGCTCGCTCTTCTTGCCGCGACCATCCCGTTGCACCTCGTGGCTGCTCGTCAAACCCACGCCGATGTTGAACACCCCACCGGGCGTGGGGAAGATCCAGCCATAGCCCCCCGCCAAGCGTTTGTGCCAGATGATCTCCAGCTTGTTGATGCGGCCCACCATGGCCGCACTTTTCACATAACCACGCAGCGCGACACCACTGGGCGTGCGTCGATCACACAGGCCCGCTGCCATCAAGGCTTGCGGCACCGCGCCGGTGGCCAGCACCACCCAGGTTGATCTAACCTCAAACGTTAAGTCGCCTTGTTTCAGCACCGCACCCACCACCTGATCACCTTCAAGGAGGGGTGAGTCAAACCGCGCAGGCACGCAAGGCACGGCACCGGCGCGCACAGCGCAGCGAAAAAGGATGTCGTCCAACAGCTTGCGCGGCAACACCGCCATCGTGCCGGGTACGTCGACAAAACCACCGCGAGAGCCGACACAGCGCACATGCGCCACCGGCGTGGCCACGGCCATGACTTCGTCGTAAGCGCCCATGCGTTTGAGCGCCGCGTGAGCGTCGGGTATCAGCCCATCACCGCACACTTTGTCGCGCGGGAACTCATGCTGATCCACCAGCAGCACCTGCAAGCCCGCTGCGGCCAATTGCTGTGCACAAGCGCTGCCGGCGGGGCCTGCGCCGATGACGAGCACGTCCGCTGTCCTTGGGGCTTTCGGCGTGGGCTGGGCGGTTGGGGTTGGCGCTGAGGGCGTTGGCGCTGAGGGGCTTGGCATCTTGGATGAATTGTAGGGAGTCCGCACACTGCCCAATTGGCTACGATTTGAGTCATGTCAATCGTTATTCGGCATCGCCCCAATGTCTCATTGGACGACGTGCCGGGCACCAAGGCGAGGCCGCGCGTCGGCAACAACACGCAGGTCGACCCTGTGGCAAATTTCAAACGATTCGCAATCTATTGCGCGGCTCTTTCGGGCGACGATGTCGGGCGCCGACATCGCGTCGACCGCGTTCCTACTTAGGCCGCGCCGGGCCACGATGGCCGACACTTGATGCGTTTGATCCATCACCACATCCCTGCAAACGCGCACGCTGGCACACCATGAAATACATCTTCCCTTTCATCCTGACGACGCTCACCCTGCTCTGCCCCGCGCTCGTTGGCGCGCAAGCCTGGCCGACCAAACAACCCATCAAGTTGGTGGCTGTGTTCCCACCAGGTGGCTCGGTAGATCAGGTGGCCCGCATCATCGGCCCGCCCTTGCAGCAGCGCTTGGGACAGGTCGTGATCATCGACAACCGGGGCGGCGCGTCGGGCTCCATTGGCACGGGCTCGGTGGCCAACGGGCCCGCCGACGGCTACACCTTCGCTGTGGTGTTTGACACCCACGCTGTGAACCCCGCACTTGTGCCGAGCATGCCTTTTGACACCAAACGCGACCTCACGGCGGTGGCTTTGG
>JAYVRO010000280.1:0-1677 GCA_043776165.1 Rubrivivax sp.
ACTTGGCGACAAAATCTTGATCGTCTAGATCGTCGGCAAGCGAATTGGCCTTGCTCAAGTCGACCAACGGTTTGCCCATCGAATAAACCTGGGTGGCGGGTGGCGCACGTTTGACGCCTCGCACTTTCGTCTTGCCGAGCCCCGTTCTGAGCGTGTCGTTCACAGTGGCCTTGAATGTCTTGCCTTGCCTGAAGGCAAGCTCTGTCAACATGGCTTTGATGTCAGGGTCGAGAGTCAGCGTGGTTCGCATGAAAGTCTCCATAAGCGCTTTGATGCTCACATCGTAAGCATCATGATGCTTAGCCACAAGACACTGCGGCGCGTCTGCGTCGAGATTGTTCACGGCCGCCCTAACGCGGCACGGCGCAGCGCAGCCCCAGCTTCTCAGACCGAGCGAAGTCGGCATCAAAGCTCAGTAGCCCGGCGTTGTGCTCAATGGCCAGCGCAGCCAAGTGGGCGTCGGTGATCCAATTGCCGCCCTGCCCCACCTCTCGCAGCAAGCGCGTCAACGTCACTTGATGGCGCTCGGCAGGGCCGATGAGCTGGGTTGCGGCATCGCTCGTCCAGGTGCTCACCACGCCTAGCGCCTCATCCCCAGAAAAGGGCTTGGACAGGACTTTCTTCGACGTTGCCTAGCGCATGAGGCCCAGCAAGGCCACCCAAGTGAAGGCCATCTCGCCGTCTACGAACGCGGTGCGCAGGGCGCGGCTTGCAGCGGCCTGTTGTGGCGCCGCACCGTAAACGGCGTACAGCAGCACGTTCACGTCGGCGAACTTCATGCGCCACGCCCGAGCTTGGCCTGATTGGCCCCGTCGTCGAGCTCGTTGGCCAAGGCGCAAGCCTTCGTCAAATCGACCAAAGGCTCGCCCATGTCAAGAACCAGCCACTGCGGCGGCGTGCGCTTTTGCGTGGGCGCTGTGCTCGGTGCGACGCCCTTGCGAACGGCATCGTTCAGCACGGCTGTGGAGGTTTTGTCTTGCCGGTACACGGCATCGGCCAACAGGTTTTGCACATCGGGGTCGAGGGTGACGGTGGTTCGCATGGGAGGCCTCTTTCCAGTTCACGTGGCGATGGTAAGCATCATGCTGCTCGGCCTCAAGCGACTTGCTGTCGCGCCCTCATCAAGACGGCCCGCGACGAGCAGCGCGTTAACGGTTTACCCGTATCAATGCGCGTGGGGCGCCCAGCACAATGCCACTTCTATCATCCCTAGCCCCTGCCGCATCGGCGCACACCATCATGACCACCACCCCCAAAATTGCCCTCATCACCGGTGCCGGTTCCGGCATCGGCCAGGCTTGCGCCACCGCCCTGGTGCGCGAGGGCTGGCACGTTGTTTTTACCGGTCGCCGCGCAGACGCTTTGCAAGCCGCCATCGCGGCCATCGGCGACGCACCCGGCACTGGCCTGGCCCTGCCCTGCGACGTGGGTGACGAGGACCAAGTCGCCGCCTTGTTTGCCAGCGTCCAAAAGCGCTTTGGCCGATTGGACTTGCTCTTCAACAACGCAGGCATGGGCTTGGCGTCTGTGACGCCCGACAAGGTGACGGGCGCCGAATGGCGGCGCGTGGTGGACGTCAATTTGAACGGCGCGTTTTACTGTTTGTCGGCGGCCTTCAAGCTGATGCGCGAGCAAGCGCCGCAGGGCGGGCGAATCATCAACAACGGCTCCATCTCG
>JAYVRO010000281.1:0-5332 GCA_043776165.1 Rubrivivax sp.
GCCACCGCGATGAACACCGCAGCCAAGCCGATCATGCTGTGAAAGAAGGCGACGAGCTCGGGCATCTTGGTCATCTCGACCGTCTTGGCGCGCCATGCGCCGTACGCGGCACCGGCCAACAAGCCGCCGATGACCCAGACCATGCCCTGTGCGCGCGTCTGGCCCATGCTGCCGGCCAGTTGAACGATGAGTGCGGCCGTGGTCAGCACGGCAATCAACATGCCGACCATGCCAAAGAGGTTGCCGCGTATCGATGTGGTGGGGTGGCTCAGGCCTTTGAGTGCCTGGATAAAACACACGCTGGCCACGAGGTAGAGCAAGGTGACGAGATTGAGGCTCATGGCTTGTCCTGTTCTTTTTGTTGCGCGGCGGTCTTGTCAGCCAACTTCTTGTTGGCAATACCAGCGCAAAGGGCGCCGATGACGATGGACGCCATCATGCGAAGGTCAGATGCCAGACTTGTCTGGCCGATGATCAGCAAGGCCGGGATCGAACCGGCCAAAAACGCCGCCGTGGGCACCCAAAGTTGTGGCTTCATGGTGGGCGGGTTCAGTTCTCTGCCTTCTTGACCGGGGTCTTCTTCTTGAACATCTCCAGCATGCGCCGGGTAACCAGAAAACCGCCAAAAACATTCACCGCCGCCAGCGCCACGGCCAGCACACCCATGGTTTTGCCCAGTGTGGTTTCGGTCAGCGCAGCGGCCAACATGGCGCCCACGATGACGATGGCGCTGATGGCATTGGTCACCGCCATCAAGGGTGTGTGCAGCGCGGGTGTCACTGTCCACACCACGTGGTAGCCGACGTAGATGGCCAGCACAAAAATGATGAGGTTGGTGATGGTGGGGGAAACGATGTCCATGGTCCTATTTCCTTAACTTACTTCGTTAACTTACTTCGTTAAATTACGTTCTTAACATTTGACCTGACTGGGTCATCAAACAAGCGACCACGATGTCGTCGTCCATCGGTACGCTGAAGCCTTCTTTGGTGAGCACGAGCTTCAAAAAGTCGAGCACGTTGCGCGCGTACAGGCTTGAAGAATCGGCTGCCACCAGCGCTGGGATGTTGGTTTCGCCAATGATCGTGACGCCGTGTTCCATCACGGTTTTGCCCGCTTCGGTCAAAGGGCAATTGCCTCCCGCCGGTGCGGCCATGTCGACGATCACCGAACCCGGCTTCATGCTGCGCACCATGTCTTCGGTGATGAGCACCGGCGCGGCGCGGCCAGGTATGAGCGCCGTGCTGATCACGATGTCGGCCGCCGCCACCCGCTTGGCGACTTCGACTTTCTGTCGATCGAGCCAGCTTTGCGGCATGGGCTTGGCATAACCACCCACACCCTCGGCGGCCTCTTTTTCTTCAGCCGTCTCGTAGGCCACGTCAATGAACTTGCCACCCAGGGACTCGACCTGTTCTTTGACCGATGGCCGTACGTCGCTGGCCTCGATCACAGCCCCCAAGCGCTTGGCCGTGGCAATGGCTTGAAGGCCCGCCACACCCACGCCCAAAATGACCACGCGCGCGGCCTTGATGGTGCCGGCCGCCGTCATCAACATGGGGAAGAGGCGCTGGTATTTGTCAGCCGCAAGCATCACTGCTTTGTAGCCTGCGATGTTGGCTTGCGAGCTGAGCACGTCCATGCTTTGCGCCCGTGTGGTGCGCGGCGCGGCTTCGAGCGCAAAGCTGGTCAGGCCTGCTGCTGCGATGCGCGCCAGGCCGTCTTTGTCAAAGGGGTTGAGCATGCCCACCAGCGCAGCGCCACTTTTCATGCTGGTCAGCTCTTCGCTGCTGGGGGCGCGCACTTTCAAGACCAGATCGCAAGCCAACGCGCCTGCGGCGTCGGTGATCTGCACGCCGACTGCTGCGTAGGCTTGGTCAGTGGCGCTGGCGCTGAAGCCTGCGCCGGCTTGCACGCACACGGTGTGGCCCTGGGCGATGAGTTTCTTGGCCGTCTCGGGGGTCACCGCAACGCGGGTTTCGCCCGCCAGGGTTTCGAGCGGTACGCCGATCAACATAAGCTATCTCCTCGGCCTCTGAGTGGGCTGCAATGACGGGCAGCAAGTTCAGGCTGCAAGTTCGGTCTGCACAACTGCGACAGCCGCGCATTCTGGGGGCATGGGCTGGCATTGCGGCTCAGCATTTTGCCTAACTTGGTGCAGCGCACCATTTGCGCTGTGAGGGCCCTGGCCCTGTGCACCAACATTGATTAGGGAATGCCGCAAGTGTTAATTCACACAGCCGGTCTATCGTCCGCGCCGCGCCCGGGGCCATTTTGCTGGGGGGCCATTCAACTGTCGCGGAAACGCGAAGGACTTCAGGAGTCAACACATGATCAAGAACTTGTCACGCATCGCTTTCGGCGCACTGGTCGCCGCTGGCGCCTTGTCCAGCCTGCCCGCACACGCCGGCAAAACCATCGACGCCATCAAGGCGCGCGGCCAACTGGTTTGCGGCACCAACCCCAGCCTGCCGGGTTTTGCGTCAACAGACAGTCAAGGCAACTGGACTGGCCTGGACGTTGACGTTTGCAAGGCCATCGCCGCCACGCTGCTGAGCGACGCGAGCAAGGTCAAGTGGACGCCACTCAACGCGGCGCAGCGTTTTGCCGCACTGCAATCGGGCGAAGTTGACGTGCTCTCACGCAACACCACTTGGACGCTCACGCGCGACGCCTCGCTGGGCCTGAACTTCACCGGCGTGACCTACTACGACGGCCAGGGCTTCATGGTCACCAAGAAGAGCAAGATCACCTCGGCCAAGCAGCTCAAAGGGGCGACAGTCTGCGTTCAGTCAGGCACAACGACAGAAAAGAACCTGACCGACTACTCCAAGGCCAACGGCTTGAACATGAAGTCGGTGGTTTTCGAGACCCAAGAGGCCACCAACAAGGCCTATTTCGCTGGCCGCTGCCAGGCTTACACGACAGACGCCTCGGGTCTGGCTTCGGTGCGCAACAAGGAAGCCGGCAACCCTGATGACCATGTCATCTTGCCCGATCTAATCTCCAAAGAGCCGCTCGGCCCGTCAGTGCGCCGGGGCGACGACGAGCTCTTCGCGATCGTCAAGTGGGTTGTGTTTGCACTCATCGAAGCCGAGGAATACGGCATCACGCAGGGCAACGTCGATCAACTCAAGGCCGACAGCAAGGACCCCGTGGTGCAGCGCATCCTGGGCACCTCTGAAGACACCGGCAAGCTCTTGGGGCTGGACAAGGACTGGGCCTACCGCGCGATCAAGGCCGTGGGCAACTACGGTGAGATGTTCGAGCGCAATGTGGGCCCCAAGTCGGCGCTGAAGTTGCCGCGTGGCGTCAATAACTTGTGGAACAAGGGCGGCTTGATGTACGCCCCGCCTGTACGTTGAACTTGCGTTGATCCCGCGTTGTCACAACGGCCCAGGCAACCCGTATTGCTTGGGCCGATTCCTCTGAGGCGTCATGTCCGCACCCCCCCGCAAGACCAACTTCAATTGGCGCAGCAAGGCTTTCAGGTCGGTGCTGTACCAGGTGGTGGTGCTCGGCCTGATCTTCGCCGCGGTGGCTTATTTGTTGTCCAACACCCTGGCCAACATGCGGGCGCGCGGCATTCAAAGCGGCTTTGACTTCATCACGCAGCCGGCTGGTTTTTCTATCGGCGAAAGCCTGATGCCGTTTGACTCTGACGAGAGCTACGGCAAGGCATTTGCCGTGGGCTTGTCGAACACCTTGCGCGTGGCCGTTGTGGGCATCGTGCTGGCCACAGTGTTGGGCACCTTGATCGGCATTGGCCGCTTGTCGCGCAACTTTCTGGTGCGCGCGCTGTGTTCCAGTTATGTCGACCTCATTCGCAACGTGCCCTTGCTGTTGCAGTTGTTCATCTGGTACTTTGTGATGACTGAGCTGCTGCCGCCCATCGAAGAGGCCTTGCGGCCCTTGCCGGGTTGGTTCTTCAGCAAAAACGGCTTGCAGTTTCCAATCCCGATTTGGGCGCCGGGGCATGTCTTCACTTTGGCCGGCTTTGTTGCCAGTTTTGGCGCCATCTGGGCTTGGTCGCGTTATGCGCGCAAGCAGCGCGAATCGGTGGGCAAGATCTTGCCGGTGCTGTGGCCGTCGCTGCTCATCGTCATCGGGTTCACCACGTTGGGTTGGCTGGTGGGGGGTTCGCCCGCTGGTTTGGACATCCCCCAAAAAACCGACATCAATTTGATCGGCGGTGGCGCGGTGACGCCGGAGTTTTTGACGGTGCTGCTGGGACTGACGGTCTACACGGCAGCCTACATCGCCGAAGTCGTGCGCGCGGGCATTCAGTCGGTGCCTTTGGGTCAGCATGAAGCCAGCTCATCGCTCGGGCTCACCCGCATGCAAACCTTGCGCCTGGTGCAGTTGCCCCAGGCGCTGCGCGTGATCATTCCGCCGATGACCAATCAGTATCTGAACCTGACGAAAAACTCTTCTTTGGCAGTCGCTGTGGGTTACCCCGATCTGGTCTCGATCTCCAACACGGCACTCAACCAAACGGGCCGGGCCATCGAATGCATTGCCATCGTCATGGCCTGCTACCTGACCCTGTCGCTGCTGACTTCGGCGGCCATGAACGCCTACAACCGCCGCTCGGCGATCAGGGAGCGCTGAACCATGTCAGGCGTCGTTTTCGCCCCCGTTGCCAGCCGCGCGCCGCCCATCTCGCAGCAAGGTGTTTTGGCCTGGCTGCGGCTCAACTTCTTTGACGGGTGGGGCAATTCGCTGGCCACCTTGCTCACATTGGCCGTTCTGATCTGGCTCGTGCCGCCCATGCTGGGCTGGTCAGTGGTGAATGCCGTCTTTGCACCCGACAACGCGGCCTGCCGCGCGGCCCACGAACACGGCGCGTGCTGGGGCGTGGTGGCTGAAAAAGGCCGTCTCATCTTGTTCGGCCGGTACCCCTTTGAAGAACAGTGGCGGCCTTTTTTGGCCTGTGGCTTGCTCATCACGCTGCTGGTGCTGAGCTGCTTGCGCATGTTCTGGAAGTCCTGGCTGGCTGTGCTTTGGGTGGCCGTGTTGGCGTTGTGTTTTGTGCTCATGCGCGGCGGTATGTTTGGCCTTACTCCCGTCGAAACCTCGCGCTGGGGCGGTTTCCCGCTGACCTTGATGCTGTCGGTGCTGAGCTTGGCGGTGGGTTTCCCGTTGGCCATCTTGGTGGCGCTGGGCCGCTCTTCCAATCTGCCGGCGATTCGCACCGTGTGCGTGCTCTACGTTGAACTCGTGCGCGGTGTGCCCCTGATCAGCGTGCTCTTCATGGCCTCGTTCATGTTCCCGCTGTTCATGCCCCAAGGCATGACCATCGACGTGCTCTTGCGCGTGTTGGTGGGCATGA
>JAYVRO010000282.1:0-20064 GCA_043776165.1 Rubrivivax sp.
ACCACGCTGCTGGGCTGCGCGCTGCCCGACTCCGTGCCGCCAGCGCCCGCCTCCGCATCCAGGTTGCCGCCCGTCGCCCACCCTGCCGACAACGCACCAACACCCGCCAAGATCGAACTGGGCAAACAACTGTTTGTTGACACACGTCTTTCTGGCAGTGGCAAGACGGCTTGTCAGAGTTGCCACTATCGCCATCTTGGTTGGACCGATGGGCTGGTGATGTCGCGCAAAGACGATGGCAGCATGAACACACGTCATACGCCGAGTCTGTACAACGTGGGCCATCAAACGGCTTGGTACTGGGATGGTCGCGCCAGCACACTTGAAGGCCAAGTGTTGGCCGCCTGGCGCGCGCAGTCCGGTGCCGATCCCGCCAAGGTAGCAGCGGTCTTGAACGCTGTCCCGGGCTACCGCAGCCAGTTTCAAGCGGTCTGGGGCGGAGAAGCCACACCCGACAACACCGTCAAGACCCTGGCCGCTTTCTTTCGTACTTTCGTCAGTGATGCCTCACCCTGGGACCGCCATGAGGCGGGCCAAGCCAATGCGGTGTCTGCGCAGGCCATCGAAGGGCAGGCCCTGTTTGCTGGAAAAGGGCGTTGCCAAACCTGCCACACGCCGCCCTACTACGGCAACAGCACGTTCTTCAACATCGGCCTCGAACATGGCAAGGAAAAACCCGACCCCGGTCGCTTCAACGTGAGCAAGAGCGAGGCCGACCGCGGCGCGTTCAAGACGCCCACCTTGCGCTCGGTGGCATTGACCGCGCCCTATTTCCACGACGGCAGCGTTGCAACGCTGAAAGACGCGGTGCGTGTCATGGCCGGCGGCGGAAAGCCCGATCCGAACAAGTCGCCCCTCATGCAAGACCGGGGCCTGAGCGAGGCCGAGATCGACAAGATCGTGGCCTTTCTCACCAGCCTCACGAGCACCGAGACTTGGCAGCCACCCACCTTGCCCTGAAGGCCCTATGAAACCCCACTTTGCACCTGTAACCGAAAAGGATCTGACACCATGAAACTCGTCTTCACCACTGCGCTTGCCGCAACCGTCTTGATGGCCACCACGGCTTTTGCGCAAGACGTCAAGATTGCCATCGGCATGTCTGGCTGGACGGGCTTTGCGCCGCTCACCTTGGCCAAAGAGGCCGGCATCTTCAAAAAGCACGGGCTGGATGTGTCGATCAAGAAGATTCCGCAGAAAGACCGCCATTTGGCCATTGCCTCGGGTGATATCCAGTGCGCTGCCACCACGGTTGAAACCTGGATCGCCTGGAACGCCGCTGGTGTGGCCACCACGCAAATTTTTCAGCTCGACAAAAGTTTTGGCGCTGACGGCATGGTCGTCAAACCCGGCATCACCAAGATCGCCGACCTGAAAGGCAAGACCGTGGCGGCTGACGCCCCCGGCACCGCGCCTTACTTTGGCCTGGCCTGGATGCTCAAGAAAAACGGCCTGACCATCAAAGACGTGAAGGTCGTGAACCTGAGCCCACAAGCCGCCGCCAACGCCATGATTGCCGGCACCGATGGCATTGACGCCGCCATGACTTACGAGCCCTACCTGGGCGCGGTGCGCGCCAAGCCTGAGGCCGGCAAGATCATTGCCACCACGCTCGACTACCCCATGGTGATGGACACCTTTGGCTGCACGCCCAAGTTCTTGGCCGAGAACGCCAAGGCCGCGCAGGGCCTGGCCAACGCCTACTTTGAAGCGGTCGAGCTGATCAAGACCGACGCCAAAAAGAGCTTCGAAATCATGGGTGCCGACGTCAAACAAAGTGGCGAGCAATTCGAGGCCAGCCAAAAGTACTTGCGTTGGCAAGACCGCGCTGCAAACCAAAAGTTCTTTGCCGGTGAACACGCCGAGTTCAGCAAAGAAGCGGCCGCCCTGTTGCTGGACGCGGGCATCATCAAAGCGCTGCCTGACATGAGCAAGCTGGCCGATACGCGCTTCATCAAGTGAAACGTTAAATAACGAGCACGTTAGCTGGAGGCTGCCTCGGCATGAAACCCCTCACCCCCGTCGCCCCACGCACCCGCGTCGTCTTGGGGGTGAGCTTTTTTGTTGTCTTTGTCGCCATCTGGTCCACCGCCACCTTTGGTGGCTTCGTGAGCAAAACGTTTCTTGCTGACCCCGTGATGATGGTCAAGAGTGGTTGGGTCTTGCTTACGAAAATGGGTTTTGCGGGGGACATCGGCATGACCGTGTGGCGCGTGCTTGGCGGCTTTCTCATTGCCACCGCGCTGGCCTTGCCGCTGGGCGTTTTGATGGGTGCCTACAAGCCCATCGAAGCCTTTTTCGAGCCTTTTGTAAGTTTTGCGCGCTACCTGCCCGCCAGTGCGTTCATTCCGCTGCTCATCTTGTGGGCGGGCATTGGCGAGGCGCAAAAACTCGCGGTCATTTTTATCGGCAGTTTTTTCCAACTTGTGCTGATGATCGCCGTCACCGTGGGCAACACCCGACGTGATTTGGTGGAAGCCGCCTACACGCTGGGCGTGAGTGATCGCAGCTTGATCAAGCGGGTATTGATCCCAGGCGCCGCGCCTGAAATTGCCGAGACCTTGCGCATGGTGTTGGGCTGGGCCTGGACGTATGTGATCGTGGCCGAACTCATTGGCGCGAGCAGCGGCATCGGCCACATGATCACTGACAGCCAGGCGCTGCTGGCCACCGACCAAATCATCTTCGGCATCATCGTCATCGGGCTCATTGGCCTCTTGAGCGACATGCTGTTCAAGCTGGCCAACCGACGCTTTTTTCCTTGGGCGCAGTTGGGGCGATAGGCCAGACTTTGCAGGCTCCGTCACGTTGACCTTTGAGGTGATTGCATGACGACGACGCCCCCACCTGACGCCTACAGCGAAGAGATTCACTTTGGCGTGGTGATGTACGGCGGCGTGTCGCTGGCCGTGTACATCAACGGCGTGTCACATGAATTGTTCGAAATGGCCTGTGCCACGCCCCGCGACGGTGACTTGTTGGGCGGCGTGGTTTGCCAGGGCACGCGCGAGGTGTATCGCCAGCTTTCCTACTTGGCGGGGCAGCCCGAGCGCATCGCCCAGTTCGCGGCCAAGCTCGCGGCCAACCCGGCGCATGAGTTTGACGGTCGCTTTGAGCCTGACCCGGAGCGCACACGCTTTGTGGTTGACGTCATTGCGGGGACCTCAGCCGGGGGCATCAACGGCGTCTTCTTGGCCAAGGCCTTGGTGAACGCGCAAGACTTTGGCGGCCTCGCCGATTTGTGGGTGAAAGAAGGTGACCTGGGCCGCTTGCTCAATGACAAACAGGCGTACCAAGACCTCGACTCCGGCTTGCCGCGCCGCGACAACCCACCAGCCTCGCTGCTCAGCAGCGACCGCATGTTCATCAAACTCTTTGAGGCCTTGCGTCGCATGGCGCCCCTGCCGGGTGTTGAACAACAGCCCCCGAGCACGACGCCCGAGGTGCCGGTCGGGTTGCCGTTGGTGGACGAGTTGGACCTCTTCTTGACCACGACCGACATCGAAGGTGCACCGGTCTCTTTGCGCTTGTTCGACCAGGTCGTGGCCGAGCGCCGCCACAAACAACGCTTTCATTTCAGCTATCCCAGCCGAGTGGCGCCAAGCGCTGAATCCGGCGCGGATTTCACCGAAACGCAATGGCCGTTGCTGGCTTTTGCTGCGCGCTGCACGTCGTCATTCCCCTTTGCTTTTGAGCCCATGACGCTGGCGCGTGTGGCCGACTTGTTGCCCAACGTTGGCGCCGAGCAACTGCGCGCCTGGAAGTCGTATTTCGACGGTTTGCCACCCGGCGCGTTGTTGACCGAGAGCTACCAAACGCGCGCTTTTGGCGACGGCGGTTACCTTGACAACAAGCCCTTCAGCTACGCCGTTCAAGCCCTGTGCGAGCGCTTCAGCCACGTGCCCGTGCAGCGCAAATTGCTTTACGTCGAGCCCGACCCAGAGGCCATCGACGCAGCGCAAGAACTGCGCACCAGCACACCCGATGCCGTGAGCAACAGCATGGCGGCCTTGGTCAGCATTCCGTTCTACGAAACCATCCGCGAAGACTTGCTCAGCATCTTGGCGCGCAACCGACGCATCGAACGGGTGGAATGGCTGGCCAATGGTGTCGAGCGCGAGATTGAAAGCAAGGGTTTGGGTTTCGGCAAGGTCAAACTGAAAGGCGACCGGGTGCCCAACTGGGCCACCTTGAGCCAAGACGACATGGTCGAGTACTACGGTGCGTCGTTCCTGGCCTACCGCCAAGCGCGCATCTACAGCACCACCGATTGGCTGTCGGCACGTTGGGGCGCGCAATGGGGTGTTGACGCCGCGTCAGACCAGGCGCCAGCGTTGCGCGCAATGGTTCGTGCCTGGCGCAACAAGCACTTTGTGGATAGCGGCAAACTCGGGCCTGGCCAAGAGTGGACGAACACCTTTTTGGCGCGGCACGACCTGGACTACCGCATGCGCCGCCTGTCGTTTTTGTTGCGCCGCATCGACATGAGCACACGTTTCTTGCGCCAATGTCATCGTGAATTGCTTGCACGCGATCAAGGCACGGGTGTGGGCGGTTTGCCATCACCGGCAACTGGCACAAGAGCGGGGTTTGAGACACGTCTGCGCGCGGTGCTTCTTGACCCGATGTCGTTGCAAGACATGTCCACCAGTGTGGCCGGTATTGAACAAGCGCTGGCAGTGCTGCGCGATGTCAAAGGCCACTTGCATCGCCTGCGACAACGCGCCATCAGCGTGCAACGCGCGGCGCGCCGGGGCACGGGGGTGGCCACCCTGGACGAAAGCCAACGCAAGGAGCTTCTGGCGCTGTTGGCTGCCCTCACGGCTGACGCGCGAAGTGTTCCGTCCACGCTCACTTTGAAGCGTGTTGGCGGTGACAACAGGCAGGTGCAATGGCACGGCCAATGGCAGCAGGCCGACGCCACGGGGCGCACGCAGCATGAGAGCTTGCAAGCACGTTTGAAGGACATTGCCGACACCGCCACGGGCGAGCAGCGCTGGGCTGTGTGGGCCTTGTTGGATGCTGCTGCTGCGGCCAGTGTGGTCGAGTCCAACGTCGTCAAGGCTGCACCCGATGCGCCGCCATTAACGTCGGCAGCGCGCGACTTCAACGCCGACTTGCAGGCCCCGTGGAACGAGCTGTGGTTGGCGCTGGGCTGCCCCAAACTGGAAGCCGTTGACGACCCCCGTGAGGCCCCGGACGACGACCTGTACACGCCCGACGCTGTTCAGCCCGGCGCGTTGCCCGCTGTGCCACGAGCGAAAGTCGCTGCGCTGGCGCTGGGCCTTGCTTGCGACGCCAAGGGTGTTCCCTTGGAAGGCCCGGCCAACAGCGCGATGGGCGCACGCTTGCGTGCCATGTTGGCCGAGTACTACTTGAGCTTTGATGCCTTTGACCAGCCTCGCTTCACGTTGTACTTCGACACCCAGACCGGCGAAGCCGCGCCGGTGGACGTTTTGCGTGTCAGCCCCTTGGACGCCACCACCTTGGTTGCAGGCGAAGCTGCGCGCAGCAAATTGGCGGGCACTGCGTTGGCGCACTTTGGCGCTTTCCTGGACGAACGCTGGCGTCGCAACGACCTGATGTGGGGGCGGCTGGACGGTGCTGAACGCCTTATCAGCAGCGTCCTGACAGGCCAAGACGATGCGTCATGCAGCGTACGGATCGCCTTGATCGAGCGCGCACACGGGGCCATCTTGAGACAAGCCTTGCTGTCCAACGGCGCCGCTGACTTCACCCGTGACTTGCTCCAAGCGGTGGCCGCATTGCCACCCAGGCTGCCCCGCCAGGCCGCCATCGTGAGCTTGCTGGACGCCTTGCAAATCAGCCCGGGCCGCCAACGCGACACCTTGGATCAAGGCTTGCAACAGGTCTTGGCGACGTTGCTCAAACAGCCGGTGACGAATGCCGTCGCGGTGAACCAACTGGCGATCAAGCGCGAGCCCCAGACAGAGCCCACGCTGCAGATGGCGGCACGCGCCGTCACGATCATGGGCCGTGTCCTGGAAGGCGTGAGTCGCAGCCGCGGTTCGACCGCGCCCAACACGCTGGCGCGCTGGATGGCGCGCTTGGGGCTGGTGGCGCAAGGCGCGCTGACTTTGGCCGTGCCGGGCAGCTTGTTTCGCGCCATTGGGCGCCACCTCATCATTTTGCTGTATGGCTTTGAAGGGCTCTTGCTGCTGGCCTCCTATGCGTTTGGCTCGGACGGCGCGCGTCGGGTGGCGACCACGGCGTTGGTCGCAACCGCGGCGCTGCATGGCCTGGTGGCGGTGCTGGGTGATTGGATGCTGGGGCGCAGCCGCTGGCTATGGGGTTTGGGTGTGGCCACCTTGTGCCTGTTGCTGGTGCCGCTGGTGCTGGGTTTGGTCGGTTGGATGCACCTCGGGCCCGTCACCCTGGTCTGCGGTTTGCCAGACAAATCGGCGGCGTTGTGGCCTTGGTTGGCCCACTTGTGTCATGTGGTCCGTTAATGCGTCGTCACCTTGGTGAGGCCTTGGAAAGTAACTTTTGAAATGAGCAACATCCTTCGCATCAACGGCGTCGAGCGCCGCTTCATCAGTGCCAGCGGCAGCATGCTGGCACTGCAAGCCACCGATCTTGATGTCGCGGAGAACGACTTCATCACCATCCTCGGCCCCAGCGGCTGCGGCAAGAGCACGCTCTTGCGCATCGTGGCCGGGCTGGACACCCAAACGGCCGGCGAGGTGCTGCTGGACGGCCAGCGCATCAGTGCGCCCGGGGCCGACCGCGGCATGGTCTTTCAGAGCTACACCCTGTTCCCTTGGCTCACGGTACTGGACAACGTTTGTTTTGGTCTGCGTGAACGTGGCTGGCCGCGTGAACAGCAGCTCGCCACAGCACACGGATTCATCCACAAAGTGGGTTTGAAGGGTTTCGAGAACCACTTTCCAAAGCAGCTCAGTGGTGGCATGCAGCAGCGCACCGCGCTGGCGCGCGCGCTGGCCAACGACCCCCGCATGCTGCTGATGGACGAGCCCTTTGGCGCGCTCGATCACCAAACCCGAGAGCTCATGCAAGAGCTATTGCTGGGCATCTGGGAAGCGCAAAAGAAGACCGTTCTCTTTGTCACCCACGACATCGACGAAGCCATCTTCATGGGCAGCCGTGTGGTGGTCATGAGCGCGCGGCCAGGGCGCATCAAGCTGGATCTGCCCGTGGACTTGCCGCACCCGCGCCACTACTCGGTCAAGACCACGGCGGTGTTCTCAAAGCTGAAGTCTGAATTGACCGAAGCCGTGCGCGTGGAAGTGCTGGCGGCTCAAGCGGCGATGGCTGCTTGAGCGATCGTCCAGAGCGATTGCAAAAGCCATTCCCACGAACTTGGGGGCACGCTCCACCAAGCGCCAAAACGCGTAGCGGTAACCCAAGGCGGGTTTCGCTGGATTTCAACCCCGTGGCCAACGCGCTGCGCGTCGTCACGGGCGGCGGCCAGAGTTACCGCGTGAATGCCAACACGGGTGCACTGATCGCGCAAGACACCAGCATTGCCACGCCTGCTGGCGTGACGCCTTTGGTCTCGGGCATTGCCTATTCCAACAATTTGGTTGGCGCCGCGTCGACCACGCTCTACAGCTACGACTTCTTGCTTGACAACTTGGCCACCATCGGTGGCATCAATGGCGCGCCCAGTCCCAATACGGGCGTCTTCAACATCATTGGCAACTCGGGCACCGTGTCGGGTAACGCGGGCGCCGGGTTCGATATCAGTGGCGCCACGGGTATTGCGTACCTATCTTTTGACGACTTCAATGGCAGCGCCGACAACGAACCGGAGTTCTACACGATGGATCTGAGCTCAGGCTTTGCGACAAAAATCGGTGATTTTGGAACGGTCGATTTGCTGGATTTCTCGGTGCAGCCGACCGCCGTGAGCGTGCCGATTTCCAGCTCGTTTGGTTTGGTTGCGCTGGGTTTGTTGATGTTGGGCGGCGCAGCACATCGCCGCACTGCTGCGGCCTGAGCCACGGGTCACACCATCCGGCAAACAGTTCGACCGCATTCAAAACCGAATCACGCTGATGTGTTCGTTGCCGCTCTCAGGCAACCACACTTCGCCGCGCCGCCCCAGTATTTGGCGCACAGCGGCGTTGGCGCGCGGCGAAGCAAAGCGTTCGAACTGTTCGGTGTTGGGGTCAAAGCGGAACATGGCATTGCTGCCCCAGTCGCTGACCCACACCTTGTCGCGCTCATCCACATAGACGGCGTAAGCACGCGGTGAGGCGCCGGGCAGCTTCCAGGTGCGCCAGGCTTTGTCGGTGTCGCCGGAGGCCAGTGCAGGGTCGTGCATCGACAGGTTGCCACTGAGCCATTCGCTGACCCAAATGCGCCCACGGCTGTCGCTCCAGACACGGCGTGCGCCTTGGTTGGGCGTGGGCGGCCGCACGATGTGTGACTCACCACTCTTGCGATCAAAGCGTGCAATGAACGAGCCCGCAAGCGAGCACCACCACACGTCCCCCGAAGGCGTTGTGCAAATGCCGTAAGGCCCCCGGCCGCGCGGCGCCTGCCACACATTGACATGACTCGTTTTGACCGTCACCTTGCCGACAAAACCGCTTTGGCCGGTGAACCACAGGTCGCCATCACCATCAAAGGCGCAGGTGTTCAGATTGGCATAGGGTGTGCCTGCGGGCAGTGGGTAAAGTCGAACGTTACGGTCGGGCCAGCCCACACGCACGATGGCGTTTTGCCCACCATCGGTGATCCACGCGGCTTTGTCGGGGCCCTGGATCACGCCATGCGGCGCGCTGCCCGCGCCCAAGGCAATGAGTTCAGTCCGGCCACTCTTGGGATCGAACCAACCCAAGTGGCCAGTGCGCTGCGCGGTGAACCACACCCCGCCGTCGGGCGCTGGCGCCAGGTCGTGGATGCCCGTGGCTTTGACGGTGTTGAGCGGCCAGCCTTGCTGGACGGCTGCATTGGCAAGGGGGCTGGCAGCCCAGGCTAGCGTGGCCGCCATGCCCGTGAGCGCGGTGCGTCGCGTTGGTGCATTGAACCGATGGAATTGATGCTTCTTGTCTGCAAGATTCATGACATAGACCTCTCGATTCAATGGTTAATCAACTGACTGGCCGATGTTTGCGCAGCGACTCTGCCGCGCGCAGTCGGCCCACTTCGATGCCGTTCCAGTTGCTCAGGCGCAAGTCGCTCAGGCTGCGCATGAAGCTGGCGTCGCCGTCGTTCAGCGCCAGCAGGCGCTCGATCACGCTGGCCATGACCACCTCGCACGCGCGCGCGGTGTTGCCGTCGTCCATCTTGATGGCCACGCCCAAGCCCAGCGCGGGCAGGGCGGCGCAGTAAACGCCCTCGGCACCGACTTTGCAAAAGACGCGCGCGCCCAATTGCGCCATCACACGGGAATCGAATCGGCCAGTGCCCGCCACCAGCAGCGGCGCGGCTGCCACAGCTTGGCGCAGGCGTTTGGCCGCAAGGGCGTGGCCGGGGCTCAGGCCCAGACCTGTGGCCACACGCGCAAAGGCCTGGGCCAGGTGGCGCAGTGGGATGGCAAAGGTGGGGATTGAGCAGCCGTCCACACCGCGCGCGGTTTTGCTCAGGTCAAAACCCGTGGCGGCTTGCAAGGCGTTGCTCACTTCACGCATCACGGGGTGATCTGGCTGCACATAAGCACTGAGAAAGCCGCGCGCATCGTCGGCTGACGTTTTGCCGGCCATGGTGCAGCCCAAACAGACAAAGCCCGCGTGTTTGCCAGAGCAATTGTTGTGCAGGGCCGTGGGCTGTTGCCCTTGTGCGGCCAACGCCCGCACAGCCCCATCGTTGTAAGGCCAGTGCGCGCCGCATTCCAGTACTTGTGCGTCCACACCGGCCTTGGCGAGCATGCCTGCGGCGGTGCGCGTGTGGATGTCTTCGCCGCCATGTGAAGCGCAGGCGATGGCCAGCTCTTCATCGTTCAATTGCCATTGCGCGGCGGCGCCACTCTCCACCAAGGGCAGGGCTTGCAACACCTTGACGGCGGAGCGCGCGAAGATGGGTTTGTCAATGTCACCCTGAGCGGTGTGTACGCCGCCAGCAGCGTCCACGATGGCCAGCGCGCCACGGTGCACTGATTCAACAATGCCGCCGCGCAGCGCTTCGACCAAAACGGGGTTTGTGTTCATGGCGCCCAATGTAGCGCGCGTCGGCGGGTCGCATGCGCTCCAAGGCGTGCCAGCCCCACACCATTGGCCGCATGCTGGCCACCAGAATGGCCCTTGTTGGTGGCCACCGGTGTGCCCAACATCGCTGCCATGCAACCCACTGCTCAGGTCGTTTCGTTACAGCGTGTGCCCGCAAAGCCACTCCCGGCTTCAGCCCCGGAAGTTGCAGCAAGCGACGCACCTTGTGTGTGGTGGTGGTGCGACTCATCTGGAAAGTTAGCAGACGGGATGGCGCTGACGGCTGAAGGCCTGGCCGTCGCTAACCACCCCTTGGCCTGGGCTGAAGCCGCGCCCAAGGTCTTGCGTGAATCTGACGGGCCGCCCGCCGACGCGCATGTGCTTTGCTTGAGCGGCAGTTTGGCCAGCCGTTTGGGCCCCGTTCGCGCCTTGCGTGCGGCTTGGCCCACAACGGCTCTGTTGGTGTTGCTTGACGCGCCGCAGTTGCGTGACATCGACCAGGTGTTGGCGCTGGAGATGGGCGCTGACGACGTGATGAGTGCGCAGACCTCGGCCTGCGTGGTAGCGGCCCAACTGCGGGCCTTGTGGCGCCGCACCGCGCGCCCGAGCCCCGACGTGCAAGCGCAGCAAGATCTGCACTTTGGCGCCCTGTCATTGTTCTGGCGCGAGCGCCGCGCCTTGCTGGGCCAAACCAACGTACCCCTCACCGAGGGCGAATTTGAAGTGCTGTGGATGTTGGCCAGCCAGGCCGGCAACGTTGTGCACCGGCGCGACATGCTGCGCCACTTGCGTGGGCTGGACACCGATGGACCCGACCGCTCGATTGACAGCCGCGTCTATCGCATTCGCGCCAAGTTGGGCGCAGACGCAGCGGCCACACGGCTGCGCACGGTGCGCCACCAGGGTTACGTGTTTTCGCCCGCACCTTGGTGACGTGTTGAGCAAAGGGGCATGGCGTTGGCTTTCGACGTTAGTTGATTCAGCACGCTGCCCAGCGCCACCATCGCGGCATCAATCTCCGGCTCTGAAAACGCTGCGTAGTTGATGACGATGGCGTTCAGGCCATAGGGTTGCATGCACAGCGAGGAGAGCGCAAAACTCAGTACGTTTTTTTGCCGCAGTGCTGTGGCCACCTGCAGGTCAGCCACCAGCACCTCAGCCACCCCAACCGGCAGGTGCAAACAGGCATGGCCATCACCGTCCAGCGGCCCCGCCTGCACCCAGGCCGGCAAATGTTTGGCCATGGCCGCCACCAGACTGGTGCGACGTTGACTGATGCGCGCGCGCATTTGACGCAAGCGTGTGGCCATGTGGCCTTCTTGCAAGAAGCGTGTGGTGGCGTGCTGCATGGCCACGCTGGAGTGGTCACCCATCAAACCGCGCATGGCCATGAATACCTTCAGCAAACGCTCGGGCACCACCAAGTAAGCCAGGCGCAAAGAAGGGTACAGGATGCCCTCGAAGGTGCCCATGGTCAGCACGCGGTCGTTTCGGTCCATGGCTTGCAGTGATTCGGGCGCGTTGCGGTCGTGTGCGAGCTCATCATTGAAGTTGCCTTCGATGATCCAGGCGCCCACTTCGTCGGCCCAGTTCATCAACTCACGCCGCCGCGCGCTGCTGGTGCGGATGCCCGTGGGGAACTGTACGCCGGGATGAAAGTAGACAGCAGCGGCGCTGGGCGCCAGTGATCGGCCAACTGCGACGTTCAGGCCTTGCGCGTCGAGCGGCACCGGCACGGGGCTTTGGTGCAACACACGTAAGAGTGCAGGCAAGCTGGCGTGCCCGGGGTCTTCAGTCCACACCTTGTCACCGGGCTCCAGGAGCACGCGGGAGATGAGTTCGATGCCTTGCATGGGGCTGTTCACCACCATCACCTGCGCGGCCGTACAAGGCGTGGCGCGTGTCAGTGTGAGGTGCCTGGCGATGGCCTCGCGCATGGCGGTCATGCCGACGGCGGGGCCATAACTTAACGCTTCATGTTGGTCGTCAGAAAAAGCATCGGCCACCAGACGCCGCCACAAGGGCAGGGGAAAGTCTTCGAGCAGGGGCGCGCGCGGAAACAAGGGCTTGGCGCGCATCACGTCTTGCATCACGTCCAGGCGCAGCGGCGTGCCCATGTAGGGCGCAAAGCGGTCCAGCACATGTTGGGCAGAGCGGCTCAGCCCGCGAAGTGCCACGGCCGGCGCGGTGGGTGCTGGGGCGAGCGCTGCGGGCAGGGGCCGCGCCACATAACTGCCATCACCCACGCGGCGCACCAGGCAGCCTTCTTGGTGCAGCAGATCAAAGGCAGCGTCGACCGCGCCGCGCGTCACGCCCCAATCCATCGCCAACTGCCGGGCCGATGGCAGTCGTGTGCCCGCCGGCAACTTGCCGCTGAGGATGGCCTCGAGCACCGTGCGGTAGACCTGCACATGGCGCGGCACCCGTTGCCCACCCACACGGGTAGGTTGAATCAGCGCCCCCAGTGCCAGTTTGACCATCGCTTTTTGCTCCGTTCCCTTTTGTGTCGATGCCTGCGCCGTGCGACGCGCGCCTGGGTGATGATGTCAGCGCGCGCCACAACTTGTCAGCCCGTGCGACGAACGGCGATTGTTGACACATGAGATGCGCAGAATGGCCTGCTGTGCTTGCCCACAATGGACCTTGTTGCGCCAGCCTCAGTGGCCATCATCAATGCCATGTCTGCCCGCCCCGCCATTGCCGCACCTTGCCCCAGCTCATCGGTTAATTCCGACACGCCCAGCAGCTTGGTGCTGATGGTGGGCGCTGGTGTGCGGCTTGAAGCCCGAGCCGTTGCAGAGATGGCCAGCGCGGGCCTGCGTTGTTTGTGGCTGGGGGACGCCGCCCAGGCGCTGGCTGCGTGCCGCCACGCCCGATTTGATGCCGCGGTGTGGTTTGTTGCGCAGCCCATGGCGGTGGTGGCTCGTCAGTTTGCGCAGTGGCAAAAAATACTGCGCTGCCCCTTGATCGTGGTGGCTGACCGCGCTGACGATATCGATGAAATCATGGCCCTGGAAATGGGTGCCGATGCCTACCTGGCGTTGCCCCTGCCGTCGCGCCGTCTGCGGGCCCACGTGCTCGCGCGCTTGCGACAGGCGGATGGCTTTGCTGCTGTGGCTGTCGATGCCCCCAACAATGCCACCAACGCCACCAACGCAGGCAACGCCAACATCCCCAACAACGCCACCAGTGCACCGCCGCAGTCCAGCATGGGTGGTTGGACGCTCGACCGCGTACACAACCATTTGCACAACGCCCAGCGCAAGGTGGTGCTCACAGAGGTCTTGGCTTCGCTGCTGCACAGCTTGATGCACGACCTGGGCCGCGTGGTGCCGCGTGCGCGCTTGCTGGCGGGGCTGGCGCCTAAGCGCAGGCCTGTTGAAACATTGGATGCACGCAGCATCGACCGCTACGTGGCTCGTCTGCGCCAGCGCTTGCACGAGCAACAGGTTGACGCCCTGCACATCACCAACGTGCGCGGTCGCGGCTACATGCTTACGGTGCTTGAACCATCCCACAGTTTGACCTTACACAACGGTGCGGTGCTGCGTCTGTTCCCCGAGGCCGAAGTGATGGACCCGCGCCTGTCCGCCGCACACTAAATTTCGCGGGTTGATGTCCGCTGGTTGATGCCCGCAAGTTGATGGCCGCGCCTTGATGGCCATCCTGTGGCCACATCCCGGCCCTGGACAATGTCGGCATGCCTGTCCACATCACTGCACCGTTGTTATTGCTGGGTGTTGACTTCACTTGTGCCCCCAGCGCGCGCAAACCCATCACGGTGGCGCGCGGCGCCTTGCGCGCTAAGGTTTTGCAATTGCTGTCGCTCAACGCGTTGCCAACACTGCTTGGGTTTGAAGAATTGCTCTTGCAACCCGGCCCTTGGCTCGGCGCATTTGATTTCCCCTTGGGCCTGCCGCGTGCGTTTGTCGACAGCCTTCAATTGGGCGACACCGCCAAGGCTGTCAACACCGAACTGCACCGCCGCTGCGCCAACCGCATGGCCTTTCGCGCCCTGGTTGACGCCTGGGGCAACCAGCGCCCCGCAGGCCAGCGATTGCTGCACCGGCGCACAGACAAAGCGCAGCCCGGGGTGTCGTCGACCAGCCCGCTGCAAACGCGCTACGTGCCGGTAGGTTTCATGTACTTCGAGGGCTTGCGGCGCTTGCTGCATGCCGATGTCACGTTGCCTGGTTTGTACCGTGGCAATAAGCGCCGCGTGGCGCTGGAAGGCTACCCGGGCCTGCTGGCGTTTGAGCTCATCGGCAAGCGGTCGTACAAGAACAGCGCGGCCAGCGACCGGCGTGAAGCCCGCGCCGACATGCTCGCCGCGTTGCAAGGCGGCCGCACGCGCTTGGGCCTGCGGCTTGCGTTGTCGCCAGCGCAGCACCAGGCCCTGCTTGTTGACAATTCAGGTGACCTGATCGACGCCGTGTTGTGCCTGGTGCAAGCCGCGTGGGCCAGCCAACAAGCGCGTTATGGCCAACCGGTTGACGTGGACCCGGTGGAGGGTTGGATCACCGGTTCGCTGATTCACTGAAATGGGCGGTGGCGAGCCATGGGCAGTGGGAAATTGCGGGCTGCGGGCCGTGGCGGGGCATGGCTTGTGGCGAGCCACGGGCGGTAGGTGGCCGCCTCCGCTCATGCCTGGGCCTGTGGCCCAGGCATGAGCGCAACACAGCACCCCGTCGGCCTGATCCAGTGCCAAAGTCTGCAAGTCGGCGCCCCGACCAGGACATTGAAGGTCAGGAGGATGCTCAAGACAGGCGAGCTAACGTATGACTTGAGTGAAGAAGCCCCAACGTTCGCATCAAGTGGCCAAGCGCAGCCGCCGATCAAAGCGGCCGTTGTGTGCGCAGCAATTGAAGTGGCACTCAACGCAATGTGCGGTTGAACAAGGCCAGCGTGCGCCCCCACGCCACCTTGGCTTGCGCTTCATCAAAACGCGGCGTGGTGTCGTTGTTGAAGCCGTGCTGCGTGCCAGAGTAGAAGTGCGCTTCGTGGCGCACACCGGCGGCCTTCAAAGCCGCCTCATAAGCCGGCCACATGGCGTTGATGCGCTCGTCATTCGCGGCAAACACCACCAGCATTTCGGCCTTGATGCGCGGTACCTGATCGGTCGCTGGCGCGCCGCCATAAAACGGCACGCTGGCCAAGAGTTCGGGCACCCTTGTGGCCAGCATGTTAGCCACGCTGCCGCCAAAGCAAAAGCCGACGGCACCCAACTTGCCGTTGCCACCGGCGATACCGCGCGCGTAATTTGCAGCGTTAACAAAGTCTTCACGCGTCTTGTTTTGATCCAGCTTGGCAAAGAGCTCGCGTGCCTTGTCTTCGTCACCCGGATAACCACCCAAGGGAAACAGCGCGTCCGGCGCCACGGCGATGAAGTTGTCCAGCGCCAGGCGCCGGGCGATGTCTTCGATGTGGGGGTTCAGCCCGCGGTTTTCATGCGCCACCAGCACCACCGGCAGTGGGCCCGTGGCTTGCGCAGGCCGCGCGATGTACAGCCGCGCTTTGCCGTAGCCGTTGGCCGAGGCAATTTCAACTGACTCGGTTTTGATGCGTGCGTCGCCCGGTGCCACTTTTTGCGCCAGCGCAAAGTTGGGGCTCAACGCGGCCAGCAAACCCACGGCCGTGGTGCCCGCAGCTGTGTACTGTGCAGCGCGGTCGATGAAACCGCGACGGTCAATCTGGCCGTGCACGTATTGGTCGAACAGGCGCCAAACCTGGGGGTGTAGCGCCGTCGTGTCGATGGCGGGCGTGTCGTGTTGCATAGAGATCCTTCAAAGGGTGTCGCACTGTGGCCCAGCGCAAGGGGCCCGCGCATTGGCAGTTTCACCGAGGGGCGACTGTCAAAATGGCGCACCCATGACGAGTCCCTCGCCCAACGGTTTGCGCATCCTGTCCGTCATCCCGCCGATGACGCAGCTCAACACGCCGTACCCGTCAACGGCCTACCTCACGGGGTTCTTGCGCCTGCACGGTTTTGCGGCCGCTCAGGTGGACCTGGCCTTGGCCTTGGTGCTTGAGCTCTTTTCGCCAAGGGGCCTGCGCGCTGTGCACGAGCGTATCCACGACAGCGGCCAGCCGCACACGCCCCCGGTGGCCGCGTTTGTTGCACGATTCGACGACTACGTCGCCACCATCGCACCCACGCTGGCCTTCTTGCAGGGCCGCGATTCGACCCTGGCGCACCGCATCGCCAGCCGCGCTTTTTTGCCCGAAGGCCCGCGCTTTGCGTCGCTCGATGTCTACATCGACCCCCATGACCCTGATGGCGACGACGGCGGCGACCCCCTCGCCTGGGCCTTCGGCGCACTGGGCCAACAAGACCGCGCGCGCCACCTCGCCACCCTGTATTTGAACGACATCGCCGACGTGCTGCGCGACGCCATCGACCCGAGGTTCGAATTCGTTCGCTACGCCGAGCAGCTCGCCATGAGCCAGCCCACTTTCGAGCCTTTGGCCGCCGCGCTGGCTGCCCCGTTGAACTTGGTTGACGAGACACTTCAAACGTTAACCTTGCGGGCCATCGAAGAACACGCACCCACGGTGGTGCTCATCTCCGTGCCGTTCCCCGGCGCCGTTTACGCCGCATTTCGAATTGCTCAAACCATCAAGGCCAAATTCCCAACCATTCACATTGGCTTGGGCGGCGGTTTTGTCAACACCGAACTGCGTGAGTTGACCGAGGCGCGTGTTTTTGACTATTTCGACGTCATCACACTCGACGCCGGCGAACGCCCTTTGCTGGCCTGGTTCGAGCACTTGCAAGGCCAGCGTTCAGCACAGCGCTTGGTGCGAAGCTTCATTCGGGTTGGCGGCGCCGTGCGCTTCGTCAACATGATGGAGCCCGACGTGCCCTTTGCCGACGTGGGCACGCCCACCTGGGATGGCCTGCCACTGCACGACTATTTGTCGCTGCTGGACATGCTCAACCCCATGCATCGGCTGTGGAGCGACGGGCGATGGAACAAGCTCACCGTGGCGCATGGCTGTTACTGGAAGAAGTGCAGCTTTTGCGACGTCAGCCTGGACTACATCTCGCGCTTTGACGCGGCCACCGCCGAGACCTTGGCCGACCGCATTGAGGCCATCGTCAACGAAACCGGTCAAACGGGTTTTCATTTGGTGGATGAAGCTGCGCCACCCAAGTCGCTCAAGGCACTGGCGGCAGAACTGCAACGCCGTAAAACGGCCATCAGTTGGTGGGGCAACATTCGCTTCGAAAAGAGCTTTTCACCCGAGTTATGTCAACAGTTAGCCGACAGTGGCTGCATTGCCATCTCTGGCGGGCTGGAAGTGGCCAGTGACCGCCTGCTCACGCTGATGAAAAAAGGCGTCTCCGTCGAACAAGTGGCGCGCGTGACCAAGGCCTTCAGCGACGCGGGCATCTTGGTGCATGCCTATCTCATGTATGGCTTCCCGACCCAGACCGTGCAAGACACCGTGGACGCGCTGGAATACGTGCGCCAGCTCTTTGAGGCGGGCTGCATTCAAAGCGGTTTTTTCCACCGTTTTGCCTGCACCGTGCATTCACCCGTGGGCCAACACCCCGAACAGTACGGCGTGACTTTGCTGCCCTTGCCCACGGTGACGTTCGCCAAGAACGATGTCGCCTTCATCGACCCCACGGGGGTTGATCACGACGCGCTGGGCGTGGCGCTGAAGAAGGCGCTTTACAACTACATGCACGGCATTGGGCTGGACCAAGACGTGCGCACGTGGTTCCCTTTCAAGGTGCCCAAGACGACCGTGAAGCGCGGTTTCATCGGGCGCGCGCTGCTTCACAAATAGGCGCTGCCGCTCCCAGCGGCGGGTTCAGCGCAGTGCCAACCAGACTTCGTTGCGCCGCATGAACCACGGCGTGAAAGGCGCGTTGTAGCGCGCCAGTACCGGCTCACCCTGCGGGGCCAGTCCCGCCGCTTGCAGGGATGCTTTGAGCTCGCCCAGGTGTTCGAGATAGTTCGACTGGGACCAGGTACCTGAATAGCGGATGACTGCCCAAGTAGCAGCAGGCACCCATCGCAATTGGACCCGCGAGTCGATGGGTTCGGGCGCGGTTGCCAGCGTCACGCCCTTGGGCAGGACGAACTGCACTCGCATGCCACCCGGTACAGCGGCCTGGGTCACCGGCGCAGTCATGTCCAGGCGCACAGGCGCGACGGTCTGCGTCACCGGCGCCGTCATGGCGAACTCCTGTTGGGCTTTGTTTTTGCCGAAGATGTAGCCCGCCAAGATTGGGAAGGCCAGGTTGCCTGCGTCTTCGGCCGAGGTGTCCAGCACCACCTCGGCCACCACATAGGGGGCGTACCGGCGCAACTCCACGTTGTCGAATGTCCTGATGACCTCGTGTTCGGGCTCTTCGATGGCATGGCTGAACAGGGGCACGGCGGCGAGTGTCAGCAAGAGCAGAAAGTGGTGCATGGGCTGGGTGCAGGTAGTGAAGCAGTTGAGGAATCAGGCGCTGCCATCGAGGTCAGCTTTCGGTGTGTCGGGTTGGGCCTGGGTCCGATGGCCCTGCCTCGCCGTGGCCCGGTCCACTGGACGCCTCGGGTTCAGTGCGACCGCAGCGCGGTTGATCTGTGCCGATGGAGGCAGCAGCATGCCTTCGTGCAGGGCCACATGCTCGAGAGCTGCCTCGAATTGCGCGCGAGATGCCGCCGCAACGTGCTGCAGGTACCTATGCAGTTCAGAGTCGGCCGCGTTGCGGTGCTCACACTCGGCGCTGTAGGCCTCGAAGTGCGACAGCTGCGCCAGCAGCTCGACCACGTGACGTGGGCACTCGCAGGCAATCGTCGATGAACGACTCGCGAAGTCGGCCAAGGCTGCATCGTCCCAGCGACGCGGCGGCAAAAGTTCGGTCTTGAGTGCGAGATGGCCCACGGTGCGCTGCGGGGCCGAGGCCGTCTTGGCGGACAGGCCCTGCAGCCATTGCGCCAACACCGCGTCGGGCTGTGGCTCGCGCAACAAGGCTGTGCCGGCCGTTGCCAAGGACTCGCACACGGGGTCGGCAGCAAAACCGTAGAGAACCGCTTTTGGCACACTTGCAAAGGTCGGCGCAACCGCATCGACGGATGCCAACCAGCCTTCGTGCAATTGCGATTCGTGTATCAGCAGGGCATCCAGGTCCGCGCCGCGCAATGCGGTGGCGGCCTGCGCGACATCCTCGAACGGCCCCAGCAGCACCACGGGGCGGCCCAGCCGACGCAGCAACGCAGGCCGTTGCAACCGCGTGCCCAGTGCGGCACCGATCACCGCGAGCCGCCATGTCCGAATGGGCTGCGGATGGGCCGCAGCCGGGCGCGCGTTGGTTTGAGTGGCCGCCGATGTTTGAGCGTGGGTGGACGCCACTCGCTGCAGCTGCGCCATGTTCAGCGGCGCCAGGCTCCCGATGGCATGGCCATGGTCCGTCAGCTGCTTGACCAATGTCAAGCGCCGCACGTCGTCGGCAGAGTACAGCCGCTGACCGCTCGGCGTTAGCGCGGGCTGCGTCAAGCCGTATCGGCGCTCCCAGACACGCAGCGTTGCCACCGGCATGCTCAGCATCCGCGCCACGGCGCCACTTCGGTGCAAGGCGGGACCGCCTGTTCCGGTCTGTTCCTGGCTTGGGGGCAAAAATCGCTTGTTTTCAGTCATCGCGGCTATTTTGAATCGCTTTTGAAGTGCTTTTGAACTCGATTATAGGACTATTTCCTGAAAAAAGCGATAAATGAACTGAGAATGAATCGTTAAAGTGTATTATCCGGTTCATGGTGCTAGGCAAAACTCAAGAAGTAGCGGTGATCGGTGTCGGCTTGGGCGGTGCGGCTCTCGCGCATGCACTGACAGTGGCCGGGCACACGGTGCACGTGTTCGACAAATCACGGGGGCCGGGTGGTCGCCTAGCTACCCGTCGCGTCGAATGGACCGATCGAAGCGGGCAAACCAG
>JAYVRO010000283.1:0-1667 GCA_043776165.1 Rubrivivax sp.
AGGGTAACCATGACACTTTTCCATCGCACTCGCCGCGTCATCCTCAGCACGCCTCAGGCCATGACCCTTGGGCTGGCCCTGCTGTTGGCCGGCGGCGCAAGCCAGGCCCAAGAGTGGTTGCCCACTAAGACCATCCGCATCGTGGTGCCCATCGTGGGCAGCACGAATGATGTGGTGGCGCGCCTCGTGGCGCCCGAGTTGCAAAAGGCCCTGGGCCAAACCGTGGTGGTTGAAAACAAGGGCGGCGCTGGCGGCACCATCGGCGCCATGGAGGTGGTGAAAGCTGCGCCCGATGGCCACACGCTTTTGGTGGGTTTCAACGGCCCCATCGCGGTGAATGTCACCTTGATGCCCAAGCTGCCCTACGACCCGCAAAAGGACCTCACGCCCATCACTTTGGCGGTCACTGCGCCGCAGTACCTGGCTGTGCACCCAAGCCTGCCAGTGCGTAATGTGGCTGAGTTGGTTGCACTGGCCAAGACGCGCAAGCTGGCTTACGCCTCGATCTCACCCGGCAGTGCCTCGCACTTAACGTTTGAGATGCTCAAGACGGCCTCGGGCATGGACATCGTGCATGTGCCCTACAAAGGCTCGGGCTTGGCGGTGAACGACCTCATTGGTGGGCAGGTGGACGCGGGATTTTTTGTGCCCGGCAACATCGCGCAATTTGCCAAGGACGGGCGCGCGCGGCTCATCGCGTCGAGTGGTGACAAACGCATGGCCGCCACACCGCAGTTGCCCACCCTGGTAGAGCAGGGATACCCCGGTTTGGTGGCGCTCACATGGATCGGTTTTTTGGCCCCCGGCGGCACGCCCAAAAACATCATTGACCGCTACAACAAAGAGCTGGTGCGCATCCTGACATCGCCCGAGCTCAAACCCAAGTTCGACGCCATGGAAGTCGACGTGGTGGCGGGCACGCCCAAGGCCTTTGCCGACTTGATAGCGAGCGAAATACCGCGCTGGGGCAAGGTGGTACGCGACACTGGCGCCAAGGCCGAATGAACACCTTGGCCGCGCCGCAAGCAAGCGCCCGGCCGCTGCGCCTGACGGGCAAGGTGGCGCTCATCACCGGCGGTGGTGCGGGCATTGGCGCGGCGGTGGCACAGGTGTTCAGCCAAGAAGGCGCGGCGCTTGTCTTGGTGGACACCAACGCGCAAGCGCTGGCGCAGACGGCTGCGGCTTTGCGCGCTGCTTCGCCTACCGTTCAAGTGCAAACATTTACAGCCGACGTGAGCAACGAGGCTGCGGCTCTGCAAGCTGTGGCGCTGGCCATCGAACATTTCGGCGCCTTGCATGTGCTGGTCAACAACGCAGCCATGCGCAACTACAGCGCCTTGAGCGAAGCCACGTTTGATGAGTGGCAGGCTCTGCTGGCGGTCAATGTCTTGGGCGCCGCCAACTACTGCAAAGCGGCGCTGCCCGCGCTGCGGGAAGCTGCAAAACGTGGTGTGAACAGTGAGAACGGCGTGAACAGCACCGGCGGCGCCAGCATCATTAACGTTTCATCTTGCTACGCCGTGGCCGGCCGCAAAGGCATGGGCTTGTATGACGCCAGCAAGGCTGCACTCTTGGCCATGACACGCACCTTGGCGCACGAAGAAGCCGCCAACGGCGTGCGCGTCAACGCCGTGTGCCCGGGCTCCACGCTCACCGACTTTCATGTG
>JAYVRO010000284.1:0-5307 GCA_043776165.1 Rubrivivax sp.
TGTTGTTGCCTTTTTTGGCAGCCATGTTGTTGTGGTGGGTGGGCGTTGCCCCGGCGCTTCAGACTTTGCGCAGTACCCCAGCACAGCTCGACGCCATCGGGGGCCAACTGGCCTTGATGCAACGCCAATCTGCCGAGGCCAAGGAGTTGCGCGCTGTGCCTGCGCTGAATCCCGATCAGGCCACTGCGGCGCTCAAATCGGCCGTTGACCGACTGGGCGACAAAGCCAAGCTCTCGCTGCAAGGCGAGCGTGCCGTCGTCACCGTCACGGGCATCAGCGCGCCGGCCTTGCGCGCGTGTTTAAGCGAGCTGCGCAGCGCAGCGCGTGCGCGGCCCATCGAAGCCACTTTGTCCAAAGCGCCGCAAGGCTACAGCGGCAACATCGTGTTGTCGCTGGGGGCAAGACCTTGAGGTTCGGACTGCGACGCTGGCAGTGGCTGGCCATGGGCTTGGGCAGCCTGCTGGGTGGCTTGGCTGCACTGATTGTTTTTGCGCCAGCAGCCTGGGTGGCCTCGGGCTTGGCAACGGCCACCTCACAGCGGCTCTTGCTGGCCGATGCACGCGGCACGGTGTGGCGGGGTGACGCCATGCTGGTGCTCAGCGGTGGCGAAGGCAGCCGCGCTGCGTTGGCACTGCCGGGGCGCTTGTCGTGGCAACTGCGTTGGCGCGGCACATCGTTTGAGCTGCAAGCACAGCAAGCCTGCTGTTTGAACGATAGCTTTCGCGTGCAGCTGGAACCTGGTTTGGGCCGCATGAAGCTCAGTGTGTTGCCCGTTCAAGGCGCGCTCGGTCAATGGCCGATGGCCTGGTTGGCGGGCCTGGGTGCGCCCTGGAACACCTTGCAATTGGGCGGCGTGCTGCGCTTGCACAGCACAGGACTGACACTGGAAAGTGCGCAGGGTCGCCACAGCTTTGCAGGCCACGCGCAGTGGGTCGTTGAAGGACTCAACTCGCGGCTGTCCACGGTGCCGGTGCTGGGCAGCTACACGCTGGATGTCGATGGCCCGCCGACACCGGGTAACAACACTGGAATCAGTACGACAAGCAGCCCCGTGGTCAGCGCCAACAGCGCAAACAGCGGCGCATCCTTGGTTCTCGCCACACAACAAGGCCCCTTGCTCTTAAGTGGCACGGGCCACTACGGAGGCGCCCCCGGCAAGACCAACAACGCTTTGCACTTTCGCGGCGAAGCGCGCGCCACACCAGAAGCAGAAAACGCCTTGAACAACCTCTTGAACGTCATCGGCCGCCGTCAGGGCGCGCTGTCCATCCTCTCGATCGGATGAGCATGAATCTCACTCGCTTTAACTTCTCACATCAGCAGCTTGTGGTCTGCGCATGGCTGGCCGCGCTGGTGGCGTTACCACTGGGCACGGCGCAGGCGCAATCCACTGCGCCCGACACACTGCGCGCCGCGCCAAACACCCGCACGCGCAGCCCCGTGACGCTGAACTTCGTCAACGCCGACATCGAGGCCGTGACACGCGCCATTGGCGCCATGATCGAGCGCCAAATCGCCGTCGACCCGCGTGTCAAAGGCACGATCACCGTCTACAGCGAGCAGCCTCAAAGCGTGCGCGATGCCTATCAAAACTTCCAGTCGGCCTTGCGTGGTCTGGGTTTTGCGGTGGTGGAAAGCGGCGGCTTGCTGAAGGTGGTTCCCGAGGCCGATGCCAAGCTACAAACCGGTACGGTGTCGGTGGGTGAAGTGACCGTTCGAGGTGACCAGGTCATCACGCAGATCTTCAGTCTGCGCTATGAAAACGCCAACAATCTGGTGGCTGTGCTGCGCCCGCTCATCAGTGCCAACAACACCATCAACGCCAACCCGGGCAACAACAGCCTGGTCATCACCGACTACGCCGACAACCTGCAACGCATTCACAAGATCATTGCTGCACTCGATGTGCCAGCAGCCACCGACATCGAAGTCATCCCCTTGCAACATGCTGTGGCCAGCGACGTGGTCGTCCTGGTGCAGCGCCTGACCGAAGGGGGCCAACAAGCGCTGGTTCCGGGCGCGGTGGGCGCGGGTGGCACCACGGTGATGGCCGATGCACGCAGCAACTCGCTCATCGTGCGCGCGCCCAACGCGGCGCGACTCGCCGTCATTCGCAACGCCATCACCAAACTCGACCGCCCCAGCGCAGGCATGGGTCCGGGCGGCGGCATGTGGGTCGTTCACTTGAAAAACGCCGACGCGGTGAAACTGGCCACCGTGGTGCGCGCAGCCTTTGCGGCCGTGGGCACCGGCAGCGGTGGCAGTGGTGGCGTCGGTGGTGCGGGCACGGCCCCCACGTTCTCGCCCTTACCCGGTATTGCGGGTACGGCCGGCACGGCGGCCACCACGCCCATCAGCGCGTCGGCTTCGCCCAGCACGGGAGGTTTTATTCAGGCCGACCCGGCCACCAATTCACTCATCATCACAGCGCCCGAGCCTTTGTACAAACAGGTGCGGGCCATGATCGACCAGCTCGATACGCGGCGCGCGCAGGTCTACATCGAGAGTTTGATCGTTGAGATCAGCGGTGACGATGCCGCCGACGCAGGCTTTCAGTGGCTCGGTGCGCTGGGCGTGGGCAATGGCCGCTTGCAAACAGTTCAAAGCTTTCCGAGCGCCAGCAACCCCGGGATCATCGACATCAACGCGGGCCTCTTGAAAGGCGCCATCACGGTGGGCACGGGGCTCAATATCGGGCTCCTGAACGGCGCCAATACGCTCACTGCCATTGCCCGCTTGATCCAGAAAAGTGGCAACAGCAACATCATGTCAACGCCCAACCTCATGACGGTTGACAACGAAGAAGCCAAGATCGTGGTGGGCCGCAACGTGCCCTTTATCACCGGGCAATTCACCAGCACCGGCACGGGCACCACCAACCCCTTCCAGACTGTGGAGCGCAAGGATGTGGGCATCACATTGCGCATCAAACCGCAGATCGGCGAAGGCGGCACGATTCGTATGACGATCTTCCAAGAAAGCTCGGCCGTGGTGGGCCAGGCCGAGGGCACCAGCGGCACGGGCCCCACCACCAGCAAACGTTCCATCGAATCCAACGTGATCGTTGACGACGGCTCCATCCTGGTGCTCGGCGGGCTCATTGAAGATCGCATCGACATCGCATCGTCCAAGGTGCCTTTGCTGGGCGACATTCCCTTCATTGGCGCGCTGTTTCGCAGTGAGTCGCGCAGCAAACAACGCACCAATTTGATGGTCTTCTTGCGCCCCGTGGTCTTGCGTGATGGCCAAAGCAGCGAGCGGCTGTCCATTGACCGTTACGACATCCTGCGCGGGCAACAGCGTGATGCCCAGCCCGCGATGAGTGTGGTGATGCCGATCAACGAGTCGCCCGTGCTGCCAACGATCAGGCCGCTACTTTTGCCTGAGCCCGCTGTCGCCAAGCCTTGAGCGCAACTCACCCCTCAAAGACACCAAAACCCCACGATGGCCATCCGCCACCCCCTGCCCTACGGCTTTGCCAAAGCCCACACCCTGCTGCTGGAAGACGACGGCGAACAGCTCGCGCTGTGGGCTGCTGAGACCACGCCCATGTCGGCACTGTCTGAGGTGACCCGCTTGCACACCGTGCACCGCTTTGAGCGCGAAGCCGCCGCCACCCTGGCACAGCGCATCGCGGTGGCCTATGCCGGGGGCGAGAGCAGCGCCGCAGCGGTGATCGGCGAAGTGGAAAGCGGTGTCGACCTCAGCCGCATGATGCAAGAGCTGCCTGCTGTTGAGGACCTGCTCGAAGCCGCCAACGACGCACCCATCATCCGCATGCTCAACGCTTTGCTCACGCAGGCGGCCAAAGACGGCGCGAGCGACATCCACATTGAACCCTATGAGCGCAGCAGCGCGGTGCGCTTTCGCGTGGATGGCACGCTGCGTGAAGTGGTGCAACCCAACAAGGCCTTGCACGCCGCGCTGATCTCGCGCTTGAAGATCATGGCTGAGCTCGACATCGCAGAAAAACGCTTGCCGCAAGACGGGCGCATCTCGTTGCGCATTGGTGGCCGCGCGATCGATGTGCGGGTCTCCACACTGCCCTCATCACATGGCGAACGCGCTGTGCTGCGCTTATTGGACAAAGCCGAATCGAAGTTCACGCTCGAAGGCCTGGGCATGAGCGGTGATGTGCTCACAGCCTATGCGCGGCTCATCCAGCAGCCGCACGGCATCGTGCTTGTCACGGGGCCCACGGGCTCGGGCAAAACCACCACCCTGTACGCCTCCCTGAGCCGCGTCGACACCAGCACCACCAACGTGCTGACGGTGGAAGACCCGGTGGAGTACGAGCTCGCGGGCATTGGCCAGACACAGGTCAACCCGAAGATCGATTTGACCTTCGCCAAAGCGCTGCGCGCCATCCTGCGGCAAGACCCCGATGTGATCATGATCGGTGAGATTCGCGACTACGAAACCGCGCAAATCGCAATCCAAGCCTCACTCACGGGCCACTTGGTGTTGGCCACGGTGCACACGAATGACGCGGTGTCCAGCGCCACTCGGCTCATCGACATGGGCATTGAGCCCTACCTCTTGTCCAGCACTTTGCTCGGCAGTCTGGCGCAACGTTTGGTGCGCAAGTTGTGTGTCGCTTGCAAGCGGGTGGACGGTGATGGCCGCTGGCACCCGGTGGGCTGCTTGCTGTGCAGCCACACCGGCTACAAAGGCCGCACGGGGGTCTACGAGCTCATGCGCGTGGACGCCACGGTGCAAGGCATGGTGCACATGCGCGCACCCGAGGCCGAGCTGCTTGAAGCCGCCAAAGCGGGGGGCCTGCGTTCCATGCGTGAAGATGGTGAGCGACTGGTGCGCGAAGGCATCACGTCGCTTGAAGAAGTGGTCCGAGTCACCCGGGACTGAGGTTTCAGATCACTCGACACCGCCACGCCATGCCTGCCTACAAATTCGAAGCTCTGGACGCTGCTGGCAAAACCAGCAGGGGCCTCTTGGACGCCGACAACGCGCGCGCGGCGCGCAGCCAGTTGCGGGCGCAGCAGCTGGTGCCCCTGGCGGTTGTGCCTGTGGCAGCCAGCGATGTAAAACAAGCCACATCGCGCTGGAGCCAACGTGCTTTTGGCACCACGGCGCTCACGGTCTGGACACGCCAGATGGCCGGCTTGGTGGGGTCGGGTTTGCCGCTGGAACGTGCACTGACGGCCCTGGCCGATGAAGCCGAAACGTCGGCCCAGCGTGAGCTCGTCTCCCATCTAAAGAGTGAAGTCAACGCGGGCAGCACCTTCGCCCGCGCACTGGCCAGCGCGCCGCGAGAATTTGACGAGGTTTACCGCGCCGTGGTGGCAG